>WQYJ01000074.1 GCA_009781325.1 Propionibacteriaceae bacterium
GTCTTGCCGTAACACAGCCGATCGTACCCAGTCACCGCTTGCTTGGATGCTTCCTGAGCCTTGCGCATGTCCGCGAGCCGCTCCGGAGAACACCAGCAATAGTACGCATGCCCAGCCTCAATCAACTGATCAACGAAAGGCCGATAGGTATCAAGCCTCTCCGACTGGCGGTACGGCCCGTACGGCCCGCCGATATCCGGACCCTCATCCCAACCCAAGCCCAACCAGTTCAACAAATCAAAAATCTGCGCATCCGAACCAGGAACATAACGCGCCTGATCAGTATCCTCGATCCGCAGTACGAACTGTCCAGACGTCTTACGAGCGTACGCCAGGTTAAACAAAGACATATACGCCGTGCCAACATGGGGGTCTCCCGTCGGAGACGGCGCCACACGCAGGCGAGCCGGGGTGCTATCCATTCTCAGAACTCCTTCCGGCCGGTTCCACCCATCGGGTGTAGGCCTGGTCAGTCAATCCAGCATTGCTGATCATATCGGCATACATCAAACCAGACTGCCTGACAGTACGCTCCTGGGTCTCATAATCCAAGCCGACCAAACCGAATCGTGGTTCTTCACCCTCGATCCACTCCCAGTTATCGGTGAAGCACCAGTGATAGTACCGCTCAACCTCAACCCCGGAACCCATTAACGCGCTGAGATGATCGAAGAGGAAACGCCCTCTGAAGTAATCAGTAGCATCGGGGGTTCCGTTTTCGGTGATGTAGATCGGACCAGGGTAAGCCCGAGCCACCATGCGTAACACCCGTGCTAGGCCATCCGGATAGATCTCCCATCCCAGATCATTGACCGGCGAATTCGGTCGGGTTCCTTCACTGATCCCTGTCACCCAGGACCGGGTGTAGTAGTTAATGCCGATGAAGTCGTAGTATTTGCCTGCGTCGATATCGGCGGCCCCCTTCAGTGGAACCGGGAAACGCCCGATTGACATGGCGCGCAGGATCGCACCCTGGAAAAGGTGAGCCATCCCCTTGGCCCCCACCAGATCGAGCGGATTGTACGGATTGGCCGGATCAAAGACCCGCAGATGTTGAGCGACACCAACTTTGGCGTTCGCAGAGATGGCATGGATGATGTTGTACGCGCGAATATGAGCCTGGGCAAGATGACTCATCACTGTCATCGCCTGTGTGATCGACTTTTTCCCAGGGGGCCAATCACCGAAAACATAGCCCTGAGTAGCATAAACATTGGGCTCATTGATGGTGATCCACTCATCAACCCACTCGCTCAGTTCAGTAACCATGCGCTTGACGTACCTCAGGAAGATCGGAACCGTATCATCGCGAGTCCAGGCACCGCGCTCTTCAAGCCAACCGGGGTTATTGAAGTGATGCAGAGTCACCAGCGGAGTGATTCCAGCGGCTCTCAGCGCTGCTACCTCGTCACGGTAGTGGGCAATCGCCGCCTCATTGAAGACCCCCTCCTCCGGCTCAATCCTGGCCCACTCCAGACCCATCCGATAATGGCGGATTCCGAGCTGGGCCAATAAGGAAATGTCTTGTGACACCCGGTTCCAGTGGTCAGCCGCACGGGCTGGAGTCGACCCATCCTTGATTGTGCCTTCTCTACCAGCCCAGCGGTGCCAGTTAGTGTCTGCATTGCCGCCTTCGATCTGTGTGGCCGCTGTGGCCACACCGAGTTCGAGGGTTCCCAGGTTCAGCTTCATGGAATAAGACTACGATATCTGCATCTCTCTGCGAGGGATTAGCCCGAATCCCGTCATCCTGCCGCCAGGCAGGACCCCCGGCGGCTGACCTATGGACTTGAGCAAGCAAGCGCAACCACAGACCCTACGTTGGCTGCCGGGGGTCCTGCCTTCAGACACCGTCATCCTGCGCGCAGCGAAGCGGAGTGCAGGACCCCCGGCGGCTGACCTATGGACTTGAGCGAGTAAGCGCAACCACAGACCCTACGTTGGCTGCCGGGGGTCCTGCCTGGCGGCAGGATGACCGGACAACCACTGCGGCTCGTACGGCATTAATCGGTGGATTGGGGATTAAGCTACTGGCATGAGCAAACGTCAGCCCACCGCCATTGATCAGCTTGCCGATCAGTTTTTTGACTCCACCGTTGCACTCAGTCCCATGATGATGACCTATCTAGGCATCAAGGAGCATCAGGATGAGCTAGACGATCTGAGTCCCGCAGGACACAAAACCTACAATGGGTTGGTCGAAACCACCCTGGGAGCACTGAGTCAGACACCCACCACCGATGAGTCCGACACCATCACAGCATCGGCTCTGCGTGAGCGTCTGGGTTTGTCTGCCGAGGAGCACCAGACTCATGCGGATCTGATGGATCTGTCCAATATAGCCTCCGGGCTGCACAACATCAGAGACATCTTTGATCTGATGCCCACCGACACTGACGCTGATTGGGCGACTATTGCACGCAGACTGCGGGTGATCCCCACGGCGATTAAGGGCTGGTTCGAGTCCCAGTTCGCCGGGATTGAGGCTGGGATTCGACCAGCAGTACGTCAGGTCGATGCACTCAGTGGACAATGTGAGGGCTGGGTCAAACAAGGAGCATTCTTCGACTCCTTGATGGATCAGGCTGGTGCTGGCGAGGTATCCACGGCAACCAGGGACCTCCTTGACCAAGGGATCGGTATCGCCAAAGGTGCATACAGCCGAGCAGTCAGCGTGCTGAACGAGCGCGTGCGTCCCCTCGCTGTGGCCGAAGACGCGGTCGGTGTTGAGCGTTACCAGCTAGCATCGCGGCATTTTCTCGGTACGACCGTGGATTTCGAGCAAACCTACCAATGGGGACTAGACCAAGTTGCTCAGCTCGAAGCCCAACAAGAAGAAATCTGCGCGAAGCTGCGCCCCGGTCTCAGTGTCGAAGAAACCAAGAAATCCCTGGATCAGGACCCTGCCTATCTACTGAACGGTCCTGCAGCGATGCAAGCGTGGATGCAAACCCATGCAGACCAGGCCATTGCAGCGCTGAATGGGGTGCACTTCGACATTCCTGAGCCTGCACAGCGCATCGAGTGCATGATCGCTCCGACCCACGACGGCGCTATCTACTACACCGAGCCCACCGATGATTTCTCTCGCCCTGGGCGAATGTGGTGGTCAGTTCCCGAAGGTCAAACCCAATTCTCCACCTGGCGTGAACTCACCACGGTCCACCATGAGGGGGTTCCGGGTCATCACCTACAACTCTCCCAGGCGATCTACAACAAAGAAGAACTCAACAAGTGGCGCCGCTCCGGAATCTGGGTTTCCGGCCATGGCGAAGGCTGGGCCCTGTATTCGGAATACCTCATGGCTGAACTGGGTTTCATGGGGGACCCTGCCATGATGCTGGGTCTGCTCGATGGCCAAGCTATGCGAGCAGTACGTGTGGTGATCGACATCGGTCTGCATTGCGGGTTCGCTCCTCCACCGGAAGTTGGTGGTGACTGCTGGACCTTCGACAAAGCTCTGGCCTACTTCAACTCCCATGTAGCCATGGACGCCGACGTTGCCCGTTTCGAAGTTCTGCGATACTTCGGCTGGGCGGGTCAGGCCCCCTCGTACAAGATCGGTCAGCGGGTCTGGACCCAGATTCGCGATGAAGTACGCGCCAAGCAAGGCGCTGGGTTTGATCTGAAGAGATTTCACGCCCGTGCCCTGAACCTCGGTTCACTGGGTTTGGACACCCTACGGGAAGCCTTAGTGGGCTAATTACCGGGTCTTGAAGCCCTCAGTCCATCCCTGGCCGATCAGCGCACAACCGATAGCTGGCGCCTGGAGATCCTTGTCAAGTACGGTAACTGCCTCGGCGATCTGATCATAAGGCGGGAAGGATGCGCGTTCCCCGACGCTGCACAGGTGTTCCTTCACCGCCGGAATAACCCACGGTGCCGCTTGGATCACACCGCCGCCGAGAACCAGATGATCGGAGGCATAGCCCAGAGCAATGTAGGACACAACCCTAGCGATCACACAGACAGCTTGGTCGCGGGCTGACTTGGCAATCAGAGATGGATCCTTATCGAGCTTCATCCAATCGAGTCCCAGGAAATCCATGCGCGGTGCGAGATAGACTCCGCCGACGATGGTCTCAATACACCCGCGCTGACCGCAGCGGCAGGGTTCACCGTCTTTATCCAGCGAGATATGACCAATCTCCCCCGCCATGTTGTCGCGGCCTCGGATGAGTCGGCCTGCCAGGGTTGCTGAGGACACCCCCGTACCGAAATTAACGTACGTGACCGACAAAGACTCCAGCAGCATCCCGGCTGCAACGACGGTGGCCTTCACATCGTTATCGAGACGAATCGGAACAGAGAAGTGTTTCGAGATCTGCTTGATCAGAGGCATCCGTTCGATCTGCAGGTTCACAGCAGAGGCAACGACTCCCTCCTTGCGGTTCACGATCCCAGGAATTCCAATCCCCACCGCGTCGAAGTCCCGAAGCCCAATGCCAGCCTTGTCCGCAACCGAGTTTGCGATATCCATCAGGACACCGAGTACGCCCACTTCTCCCCTGCGGGTGAACATCGCTGATTCTGCAACAATCTGATTGTCCTTATCAAGAGCGACTCCATGTGCCTTGGTTGCACCAATGTCGATTCCTAAACTCAGCATCCCTTGTCCTCCGTCATCTTGATGTCTCATTGCTCTATGAAAATCATGATTTCCTGATTAGAAGCGTACACTTCGCAGGCCAGATGTCGAATAAAGAAAGCGAGAGAACCAAAGAATTATTTGCGATTGAGTATGTCAGTGATGATTCGATCATATTCCGCAGCCAACTCCTCAACATTTCCGCCTTGGGCCACCAGATGGAAGAAGTCTTCCAGTACGCCAGCGGTCTCGACCTTCGCCCAATTGGGTGCGGCAGGAGGCAGTTTGACGTTGGTTCCGCTCGCCCGCGCAGCCCTCGCGAACTGGTCAGTTCCCAGAGCATCGAAGTAGGTTGTATTGCCTGGTCCAAGCCCATTTTGGGCCAGCATGGTTTGGAATTCTCGGGAGAAGATAATCTGTAAAAGCTGGCGGGCACCTTCTTGGTTTTCGGATTTCTTCGCAATGGCGATGGTAGAACCTCCGAGAAGCAGCGGGGCTGGATTGCCGTCTTCCCCAGGCAGCGCGAAAACCCCGAAGGTGTCCTCATTCCAGACCCTGGATTCGTGTCCAGCCTCATTCTTGACCACGTCGCCGAGGCTCTTGACTGCCCAGCCGGGAGCCAGCACAGTCGCACCGGTGAGAATCATGCCAATGAGATTGCCGTCTTCGTCCTTCTTCTTCTCTGTGTCATTGAGATGAAGCCATGGAGCAGCTTCTGGCTGATTTGACCGTACTCGAGAGGCATTCTGCTGGATCTCCCGCAGAGCAAGGATTCCTTGGATTGTCGCAGGGTCTGACAGGGTCGACACCCACGTACCATCCTCCTCCATAGCCACCAGTTCACCGCCATTGGCATAGACCCATGTCATGCCCGTACGCCAATCATGGTCGTCGAGAAGCAGGCCCGAAAATTCTGTGATAGCCCTGGGGTTCTTTTCGGTGACCGCAATCACCATCTCACCAAACTCACTCAGGGTTTTCGGCGGCTTGGTCAGGGATGCATCTCTCCAGATGTCTTTGCGGTAGAGAACAAACTTGGGCTCAAAGTAGTACGGAAGCGTATAGTACGCGGAGTCCATCATCCCGACGTCGACAAAGGACTGCAGGAGATTTGTTCCTCCCAGCTCAGTGTAGAGGTCGCTGAGATCGCTGACATAACCCAAGCTAACAATCCGAGATGTCCAGGTATTTGTGATCTCGAAGACATCGGGGGTGATTGTTTCATAGGGAAGCTGGGTCTCAAGCATGGTCAGCATGTCCACGCGAGGCTGCTCCCTGATGATGAGTTGGCCCCCGTTGATGTTTGCGTACTCACTGATCAGGTAGTTTTGCAGAGCTTTTGGAGTGCTGCCCTGGATGAGCCACAGAGTTATCTCTTGAGCCCCAGGAGAACCTGGCGGCTGTTCTGAGCTTCCGCATCCAGTCAGAATGAGCGCACAGATCAACCCCATGACAACAGCAATCCTGAGCCTCATGTATCTTCCTCTCAGCATTCCCCAAGTGAGGAATTCACGTCGGCTATTCGTTGGCTCTAATAAGAGTAGCGCCTGTTTTCGAAAATGGTCTGATTTTCCAGGGTTCGCGGAAGTGAGTAGAGTACATCTGTTAAAAAACATGGGTCTTTTCTAGGCCCCTGATGGAAGGATTAGTATGCAAGTCATTATCTGCCCAAATGAGCAAAGGGTTGGGGAAATCGGAGCAGCCAGGGTAGCACAGCTTGCAGCAAAGGTGGGACCAGCCGTCGTCATTGGCGTTGCCACGGGTTCATCCCCGCTGGCCACCTACGCTGAATTAGCAGCCCGCGTGCGCGCAGGTTCATTGGATCTCTCGCAAGCTTCGGCTTTTGCTCTGGACGAATATGTCGGTTTGCCTATTACCCATCCGGAATCCTATTTCGACACCATTCGCCGTACGGTGACCGAGCCTCTTGGCCTCGACCCGGCAAAAGTCAATGTGCCGGACGGACGCGAGGATGGGCTTGAAACAGCAGGCCAACGCTATGAAGATGCCATCAAGGCCGCCGGCGGCGTTGATGTTCAGATTCTCGGCATCGGATCGAATGGTCACATCGGATTCAACGAGCCCGCGAGTTCCCTGAGCTCTCGTACGCGTATGAAGACCCTCACCCAGCAGACCCGTGAAGACAATGCCCGCTTCTTCGATTCCATCGACGAAGTACCGCGCTACTGCGTCACCCAGGGCTTGGGGACAATCCTTGATGCGCGTTCAGCCGTTCTCGTTGCTTTCGGCGAAGGCAAGGCCGAAGCTGTTGCAGCTATGGTTGAAGGCCCCGTCACCTCGATGTGCCCAGCATCGGTCCTCCAGTTGCACAAGACTGCGACCATCGTTATTGACGAGGCTGCTGCATCCGGGCTGAAGATGGCTGATTACTTCAAGGAATGCTACGAGAACCTGCCTGCATGGCGTAAATTGGACGTATAGATACTCTGATTCATGCCCGCCAGCTCTTCATCCCTTACCACGGGATGGTGAGTGATGGCTGGGTTATGGTCAAAGGTCAACGGATTCTTGCATGCGGTGATAACTACCCGCATGGTGCACCACCTTGCGTGACAGCCGATACGGTTGTCGAAGGGATTCTGGCCCCCGGTTTCATTGATGCTCATTGTCACGGTGGCGGCGGGGCCAGTTTCGGTGCTGATCCCGATCACATTGAGACAGTGCTGGGCACCCATAGCGCCCGCGGGACGACCACCATGGTCGCTTCCCTAGTAACTGCTCCTATTGCTCAACTCTGCGAACAGGTACGCGCCTTAGCCCCTTTCGTGGCTGACGGGCGCTTGGCGGGAATCCATCTTGAGGGTCCGTGGTTGTCGGCTGAATATCGAGGGGCTCACAGTGAGGAATACCTCGCTGAACCCAGAATTGAGGACCTTGCCTCCATCATTGAGGCCAGCAATAACACCATATGCATGGTCACCATCGCTCCGGAGAAACCTGGGGCTTTGGAGATGATCCGCTATTGCTGCGACCATGGGATTTCTGTAGCGATTGGTCACACTGGGGCTGATTACGACACTACCTGCGCAGCTATTGAGGCTGGTGCTCGCGGGACCACCCATCTTTTCAACGCCATGCCCGCTATCCATCATCGCAGCCCCGGTCCTGCTCTGGCTCTGTGGCGGGACAACTATGTGGAGCTCATCATGGATGGGGTACATCTTCATCCAGACCTTGGTGCTCATGTCATGGCGACAGCGCCGACTCGGGCCGTACTTATCAGTGATGCCATGGCTGCGGCTGGGTGCGAGGACGGTGACTACTATCTGGGGGATCAGGCAGTCGAAGTTGGAGGCGGTGTCGCTCGTTTAGCCGACACATCAACGATCGCAGGTTCTACCTTGACCCTTGACAAGGCCATACGCGTAGCTGTTAGGTCTGGTGTTGAACTAGAAACAGCCCTGATGGCAGCAACTGCCAACCCTGCCAATTACCTTGGGCTGACTGAAACCGGGTTGCTGAGCCCTGGACGGTACGCGGATCTTGTGTGCCTGGATTGGGACCTCACCGTGACTGCGGTCATGCGCCGAGGCGAGTGGCTCTAACCAATAAGAGCCAGGATCGTAATACCCAACAACGGCAAGAAACTGAGTACAACACAGGTGATGGTGAATCCGAGGGAATCAGCCAGGATAGCTGCGTACTCACGAATAGTTGCCGCAGGCCAGTAGTAACGAGCTGTGGGTGAGCCAAGAGAGTAGCCCTTCACTTTCTGGCGGCGCAGGATCAGTGCTGCTCGAAATGCGTGGAAGTTATTGGTCACAGCAACCACTGGCCCAGTGATTCCCTGACGGTTAAGAATGTCTTTGGAGTAGGCGATGTTTTCTTGGGTTGTGGTGGAGAGGTCTTCTTGGATAATCGACTCGGGCCGTACTCCGGAGTCAACAAGGTATTCAGCCATCGCTGATGCCTCAGATCTTCTCTCGTCTGATCCTTGACCCCCGGAAACGATGAGCAGCGGCTTGTGGTCCCCGGGCGCCTGATCGACGAGCGACCTGCCCCTGTTGAGGCGGCTGGCAAGAAGCGGAGGGACCTTGTTGTTAATCAGCCCCGAGCCGAGGACAATGACAGCCTCGGGAGTCTTCTTGAACCGCTTAGTCATCAGCAAATAGAGCCCGGAATAGAGCAAATACGCCACGAATCCGAAACCCAGGTAACCCATAGGAATCCCGGCGAACAACACCCACAGAAATGCTGCTGCATTGTTGTTAACGACCGACACGATCGCAAGTACGACATAGGTCACCATGACAAGGCCCAGGATGAGCCCTAAGAGATTTGATAGCCGTCTGCCTTCTTTGCGCAGCATCGTGAAACCGTTGAGAATCAGTACGACGCCGAGGATGACGACGACAAAGATGGCAAAGAGAATCAGCCCCAGAAGGACATAAACCCCAGCCGTAGTCTCACCATCTGTCGGCAAGAGCAGCGTCATCCCCCACAGCCCCAGA
>WQYJ01000075.1 GCA_009781325.1 Propionibacteriaceae bacterium
GACCGGCACATGACAAATGACTGACACATGAAAAAAGGATCGCCGGGAAGCAGGTGCCCCGAGGCGAACTCAACACCTGTTGCAGGTGAGGGCTAAGGCTTGCGGACAACACTGGGACAACACTGGGACAACACCTTGCTAATGATTGCCAACGCGTTAGAAAACAGGGAATCGGAAGAGTGGAGATCTGCCATCAAAGGAGATCCCCATGCAGCATCGATCCGCATCTATTCATTCTTTCTCGATTGCCCCCACACCTGCTCCTCACAGTGAGTCACGTCGTGTTGTGATTCGGTTGAATCAGGAATGGGAGACCCAAGGCGGAGAACTTGCTTCGTGGATGAGTCCATCTCCAACTCTTGCCGAGGTGCTCTCCAGCATTCGGTTCAATCCAGATCTGGTTTTGTCGGGTCTGATTCACGCCTGCCAAGCAGGGTGTGTGCCCGCAGGGCGGGTGATCATTCAGGCTCTTTTGCCGAAGCTCATTCTGCAGTCACGGTCACACCCGTATCCCAGCATAGAAAACCTTGTGTCAGCCCTGTGGATTCGTATTGCCCACTACCGCTTGGATCACCGCCCCCGGTCTATCGCCGCCAACCTCGTGCTGGATACCCGAAAAGACGTTATTGCCGAGAATAGAACTGCTTTGGTCCTTATAAATGAGTCCGATGATGTCGAGGAACCCACAGCAGTCGCCATCTTGGGCTCTGCAAAAAGAATGGGTCTTGCCTCTGTGGAGTCTTTGACCATCGTCGAAGAGGTGTATGTTGAAGGACTTTCATCGAAGAAAGTCGCAGAACTCCACTCGATGAGCACTCAAGCTGTGCGACGCCGCTGCTCAGACACATTGAGACGCCTGCGCACACACAGGGAGCTTCTCGTTGAGGAACTCCAGGCGGCCTAGAAGTACGCGCCCCCCGGCGACTCTGTTTACTCAAGAGTTCTATCGGGTCGAAGAGTATTTCCATTGCTAGCTAGCCATCGCGTCCAGTTCGGCCATAGTCTTGCGAATCCCTTGTCCGTGATCAAGACGAGCGATGGCGGCACGAAGATCGGCGAGGTCTCCTTGGGCATTAGTGGGCTCTGCCATAACCCGGAAGGGAATACCTTTCTCGCGTACCACGGCCTTGGCGAATACCGTGAATGCACCAGATTGGGATGGGTTTTTCTGTGGTTGGGTCCTTGCATTGGCTGCCGGGGGTCCTGCCTGGCGGCAGGATGACCGGCACATGACAAATGACTGACACATGAAAAAAGGATCGCCGGGAAGCAGGTGCCCCGAGGCGAACTCAACACCTGTTGCAGGAGAGGGGCAGGGCTTGCGGACAACACTGGGACAACACCTTGCTAATGATTGCGGCCACCTGGGTGAGCTGGCATGGCGAGTACATCCTGAAGGGTATCGAGGGTTTCAGGAAGTAAATCGATTCCGAGGTTTCGGGCATTACGGCTGATCCACGAGACAAGACGTTCAACCTCCATACGGTTGCCGGCAGCATGCTCGACCCGCAACCTCGCACACATGAGAGTCTCATCTTCTGGAGCAGCCAGCAGAGCACGCCCGCACGCCCACCGCGCTTGTTCGATGTCACCATCGTCTAGACACCTGTTTGTCACAACTACCCCGAGATCCCTGATGACACAGACCATGTCAGTCCTCAACTCCTCAGCCCAGTGCCACTGCCCGGGAGCAGCATCAGCCAGAGGAGCCCCGCGTACGAGCGATAGGGCCTGGATGAGCTTGTCTGTCGGTGTTTCGTTCAGACCTCCAGCGATCAGCAGTCCCATGCGCTGCCAATCAGAGGTGACGGCAATGTCCAGCCAGATCCGCCCAGAATAGGCCTCGGGAAGATAGGGGTTTCCCTCCGCATCATTACCAAGCCAGCTTCGAAGCCTGCTCATGTTGGAGCGCCTCGTACCTTCAGCAACCATCAGACCTTGTGTCATGGCCAAAGCTGTCGTACCGGGGTTTTCGAGGAGCCAGCCGCAGTATTCCATGCAGGCTCTTTCAGCCCGCGTCGGCGGAATTCCTGTCACCCCTTCCATGGCGATCGGCCCGAGCAGCTTCAGCGTCGGATAGCTGAAGAGGGTCAGAGCAGTTGCTGGGTCTTCACTAGCTGGTGGAACAAGGAGCATGTCGTGTTCCCTTTCTAGGTTTTGTGCATCGGCTGCACACAGGAGGTTCGGCAACTCGTCACCGCAGTCGCCGGAGGTTGCCTGCGGAACCGACCACCACGCTGGGGTCGTCGCAAGGCTGGCAGTTGTTTCGAGCAGATCGAAAAGCGGTTTGCTCGACTTGAGAAGATGGGGTTTCACGCAGTGTTGTGACCCAGACATGATCGCCTCGTCGCCAGATCTCACCTGGAGCCATCGCGGGGCAAGTTCATCAGCGTGACCGGGGTCGGCGCACACCATGGAAGCAATCACCGCCACCCCAATGGAGGGCCCATCCACGCAAGCGCTGAGTTGGGTGAACTCAGCTCGGCTGAGTGGATCGATGAAGAAGTAGAGGATTGGGCGCCATGCCTCGCCGCAGTTGGGGTCTCGTCGCAGGTCGGACCACTGGCTGTCTCCCTTGAAAGTACGCCTGTCAGCCACCATCAGCTTGAGGTGGTTCAGCCCTTCCTCGAAGGTTGTATGGCGCTCAAGTGAATCGAAGGAGTCGAACAGAGTTCCGCTGGAAATGATGTGCAGTTCTGTGAAGGCCCGGCACTCCTCCATCGCCTGCGTCATGGCGATCCCTTGCATGACATGGGTAACCAGATCGCTCTGATCACAAAAAACAAGAAATGGTTCGGGCGAATCGACATCAATGAATGCGAGATTTCCCTTGTCATCCTCACCAAGACACAGGGCAATTCCGTTTTCTTCTATCTCCGGCAAGTCCCGCTCTAGGTTGTCAAGCAGATCCACATCGGCCTGGGCTAGGGCTCCTAGTGGTGCGTCTAGGTGTTGTGTTTCTGCCATGAGGGAGTCGAGACGGGTAGATACCTGCGAAGCGGGTGCCTGACTGCCGATGACATCCAGGGCCGTTTCAAAGGCCTGGCCTTCTTCATCCATGTGAAGAATCCTGCGGCCAACAGGACGAGCGTGTAGTTGCCCCAATCGTCGCTTGCCAACCATGAAAACCATTCCGCTGGCAAGCATCGCACTGATCCCCACCGCCGTACTGGGAAAGGCCGGTTTGTCCGAATCGGTCACAAGGATGACCTCACCAGTCGGCTCCTCTGGTTGGTCGCTT
The DNA here is from genome assembly GCA_009781325.1 of Propionibacteriaceae bacterium. GTDB lineage: Bacteria > Actinomycetota > Actinomycetes > Propionibacteriales > Propionibacteriaceae > WQYJ01. Next base: position 3,242 of record WQYJ01000075.1, read on the forward strand.
GCGTCTGCGGGTAGTTGGAGTTCGTCGATCGGTGGGAGGTTGTCATGTCTGGAGGGCGGTGCCGCGTCGTCCTCACCCGACTGATCGTCGTGGGGTTCACTAACCTCACTGTCCGTCTCTGTGCCAGGCAGTATCAGTGTCCACCCCGGCTCGATGATAGCCGGATCGCTGATCAACGATTGATTGAGTTCTGCGATGGCAGGCCATTGATCTCCGCTGCCGAGTTCAGTCTCGGCGATTGACCACAGCGAATCCCCTGGTGAAACAATGACCTTCTCAACCGGGAGACTGCTCGGCTCGCTCTGATGGATCTCTGGGATTCTAAGCTTCCACCCGACATGAATCAGATCAGAAACCCCATGGAGAAGATCCTCATTCTCCCCAGCAATCCTGGTCCACATCTGACCATCACCGTAGAGCTTCTCAGCGATTGACCACAGGGAATCCCCTGGCTGCACAACGTAGACCTCCCCCTCGGCTTCAGGCGTACCCTCGGTGAGCGGAGTCACTTTCTCTGGTGCGGTGATGGCAGGAATTGCCGATGGCTCCTCCGCGCTGGCATGCAGGGTGGATCCCAGAAGTGACAGTCCGAAAGCAGCGGCAATCAGAGGTCGCAGCAGAGCTCGAATCAAGCGCAGCGTTCGTACGCGATGGGGCTGACTGCGGCGGCTGCGTACTCGATATCGCAAGAAGTCAAAGGTCTCTAAAGCGATCCCCCAGACCAACACCACCCAGCACACTGCACCCAGAGCAGTGAGAACAGCCATGACGATATGACCGTCATCGGGCAGCAAAAGCAGGGATGGATGGTGAATAAGTTCATTCAGTTCTGCCCAGGCTCCCCAGTGAAGAATGATCCATGGAGGAGCGATGACAAGTCCGGACAGCACAAATAGAGCCGCGAACGACCGTAGCACTTTCATGCCCTCCCCTTCATGTGGCAGATGAGATAGTGTGGCACCCACGATTCTCCTTTCCTTACCTACTACTGTGTTAGGTTTTGGGCAGGAAATGTGAGTTATCCACAGACTTCTTTGAAATAGAGAAATATTTCCACAAGCCGTAGCCTCGATAGCACTTCTGTGTGCGCGATGGCCATAGTCTGAATATGACTACTCAGTGTTGTGCATCACCGTTTTTCTTCATCCTTTCCAGCGATGATTCACAACGTGATTGGCTCGGTATTGTGCTCAGGTCAGCCCTAGATATGCCCCTCGTAGGGCTTCTTTATAGTCTGACTCATCAACGGCAACAATATGTGTGTCGTCCCCGGAGGAAGCGACGACTACCTCGATCTCCGCCGCCGCCATGGCTTGAGCTAGGCGTGCGGAAACAACTGCGGAGGCAACGGTTCGAGAACTGACGGCCCCAATCAGGGCAAGTCCGTCACGGATCTCGACCGAATCCGGATCGAGGGTTCCAATGCGGATAAGGAGACTCTCTAATGATGTGGGATCACACCTAAAAGCAAAGGTATAGGTGTCAACGCTGGTCATAACCAGATCAACAATGATCTGGGCTTCATCAAAGAGTCGGAGAAGTCCAGAACCCACGCCAACAGAGCCGCTCCACTGCGCCTTGTGTACGGTGACAGCGGTGTAGCCCGTCTTTCCAGCTAATCCGATGATTGCTGGAATTGTGGATTGTGGATCAACTGTGGAATCAGGGGTGCCTGCATCAGCTTGGATCCAGGTTCCTTCATCGAGTGGTCGGTTCGTATTGCGAATATTGATAGGGATACCAAGGACCCGTACGGGGTTGATGGCATCTTCATGGAGCACAGATGCCCCAAGATAGGTCAGCTTACGCAGATCGGTAAAAGAGATTCGTGCAATGGGCCCAGGAGAGTCAACGATTCGAGGATCAGCCATGAGTATGCCCGAGACATCCGTCCAGTTTTCGTAGACATCAGCACCGACTGCACTGGCAACCAGCGCCCCTGTGACATCGGAGCCGCCTCGTGAGAAAGTACGGATCTTTCCCTGTGCGGTTGCGCCATAGAAGCCGGGGACGACTGCTCGATCAACAGTGAGTAAGGCTTCCTTGAGAAGACGATCGGTCTGGTCAGCATCGAGGTCACCGGAATCGGTGAATCGTATGACCGCGGCTGCATCGACGAAGGTCCATCCTAGGTAGGCAGCAATCAGCAGTGAGTTGAGGTATTCCCCGCGCGAAGCGAAATACTGTGCATCATCGGCAGCAGTAAGGTGTTCTTCGATGGTAACGAACTCGGTATTCAGGTCCACATTGACCCCAAGTTCGTCGGCAATCTCGGTGTACCGCGTCTTAATCAACGCCAAGGTGGGGCCGTAATCTCCCCCGCGCTGCTGATACAACTGGTAGAGCAAGTCTGTGATCTTTGCATCGGATCCGGAGCGCTTTCCAGGTGCTGAGGCGACCAGATACCGCCTGTCAGGCTCCGAGGCAAGGATGGCTGCAGCCTTCATAATCTGTGATGCACTCGCAAGGCTCGATCCGCCGAACTTGACTGCTTTCAACCCCATCGTAATCGTCCCTTCTGGCTCCTGACCTGCCCTCATACTAGTAGCGCTCAATCGAAGGTAGCAAAAAATACGACGTTGTTCGTTTTTACCGAATGAATCTTTCAGCCTAGTTACGGTCAAAAACTGAGGACTCACGCACAATGAGCTGCGGCTGGAAACTCACATGACGAGCCTGAGGGTTGGGCTTCAGCAGCATCTCAACTGCGGTCCAGCCTAGGTCGTGGGTGGGTTGGCGAACCGATGACAAAGGTACGAACATCTCCTTGGCAAAGTTCACATCGTCGTAGCCGATGATCGCCACATCCGACGGGATGGACAACCCCCGGCTGCGCAGTTCCCGCAGAGCACCCATCGCCACGAAATCATTGACACAGAACACCGCTGTCAGCTCAGACTGATCCAGCAGTTCTGCCATCGCGGCCTGGCCGGAGTCAGCAGTCATGACATTGACTGATGTGGTGACCAGCACTTCATCAGGGTCAAGACCGAACCCAGCCACCGCCCGGATCGTACCCTCACTGCGCTCACGGCAAGGAAGCAGAGAAACCGGGCCGTTGATGAAGCCAATTCGGCGATGCCCCTGTTCCAACAGATGCCGGATTGCCTGAACAGCCCCATCGACATGATCGACCTTCACCGACTGAGTCTCCTGAGAAGACGAGTCCAGCAAGACAGTGGGGATGTGCAAAGAATTCAGCAGCCCGATTTGCTCTGAGGTGTCATGGAAAGGAGTGATGAGCATCCCGCGTACTCCCTGCTCAGCAAAGAGACGCACAAAACGGGATTCGCGCTCAGGGTCCTCATCAGAACTGCACATCATCATGATGAAGCCATCCTGCGCGAGTCGGTCTTCGATACCGCGCGCCAACTCCATATAGAAAGAGTTGGACAGATCACGAACAACCACACCGAAGGTTTGGGAGGAGCCCACGCGCAGTGCCCGCGCTGAGGCATCGCGAACGAAGTTCATATCCTCCATGACCTTCAGTACGTGAGCCCGGGTCTCAGCGGTGACGGCATCGGGATGGTTCAAGACATTGGACACTGTCCCGGTGGAGACACCTGCCCGTTGTGCGACCTCCCGGATCCTCACTCGCTTTGCGGCCAATCTCACTCCTTCGTTTGTTGTATCCACGCTGGGGCTTCTTATAAGCCCAAGTCATCCAGCCCTATGGCGTACCGATATTTCAAGCCCATCTCTTCGATGCGCTCCTTGGCTCCAGTTCCGCGGTCAACGACCACAGCTACACCCACGGGGATGCCGCCGCCCTCTTGAACCGCCGCGACTGCCTGCAGTACGGACCCGCCCGTGGTCGAGGTATCTTCGACAAGCAAGACCCGACGCCCGGCAATGGCAGTGCCTTCAATCTGGCGCTGCATCCCGTGGCTCTTTGCCTCCTTGCGTACGACGAAGGCGTCGAGGCGTTCACCCACAGCAGCAGCAGAATGAAGCATCGCAGTTGCCACAGGATCAGCACCCAGGGTCAGTCCGCCGACCGCCTCATAGTCCCAATCAGCACACAGTTCACGCATCACCCGCCCGACAAGGGGAGCTCCGCCGCCATCGAGAGTCACCCGGCGCATGTCAACGTAGTAGTCGGCTTCACGTCCGGAGGCCAGGGTCACACGACCATGGACAACAGCGAGGTTTTTGATTGCTTGAATGAGGGCTTCACGATCAGACATACCCACAAGTTTAGTGGGCAAATAACCTTAGACAGTCTCGGTGAGTTCCCCGATGACAACAAGTCTGTTGGGCGAAGGCAGGATACTCCCGGCAGTGGTGAGTGTGATCAGAGCCTTGGTGGGCCTGCGATTCGGGTCCGATGGCACTGGAGCCAGAAGGGAGTTGTCATCGGCGCCGACAGTGGTCGGGCCTGTGATGATCTGATAAACATAGGTGGTTTCACCAGCGATGACACGGATTTCATCACCGACTTCGAGGGTGTCGAAATCAGCGAAAGGTTGTCCCCATCCGAGGCGATAACCTGCCAGAGCAAAGTTCCCGATCTCACCGACTGCGGCCGTACCCTCGTACCAACCGACACCGGAATGCAGAGCCGCAGACGAAGTTCCCTCGATGATCGGTATGGAAAAATCATCCCCGAAACGCGGAATAGTCAGGACGGACACATTCCCTGCCGCAATCTGATCGGCGTATGCGCTGCGGGCAGAACTGTTGGAGATCGCCCAGGAGCCGATAGTTGTCCCCACAACTAGGACGAAGATGATGAGCATGACCAGCCATCCCCAGTACTTCTTGCGTTTTTTCGTGGGAGCCGCGTCCTCGCCGATCACGGAAACAGCTTCTGGTTTTTGCTTCATAGCTCTATTCTCTCACCGGAAAACAGTAGGTCCTTCCACAATGGGCGGGGAGGGTTCTGCATCCTCATCAGTGTACGCCGGTACCTTGCCTAGCCACTGCTTCAACTCGATGTCATAGAGAAGACGGTAGGGGAAGACGGCGCTGGAGGCTCGGCGTACGAGAATATGAGGGTCGATTTCGCCGCCAGCGCTGACAACGAGATTGCCGAGTCGCCGCCCCTTCCAGGTGGAGGGTTCTGCGCCAACGACGACTGGAGAAAAATAGGAAGAAATCCCGGTGATGACTCGCCGGGAATACATGAATGGAGCTATGTCAGTGAGATTCATCACTACCGTGCCGTTTTTGTGCAGGACGCGGCGTACTTGTTCAAACCATTCCAGGGTGATCAGGTCAGCCGGAACGCAAGGCCCGCCCCAGGAGTCTGTGTTTGTACGGTTCTTCGCGGGGGTACGCGCATCAGCGAAGGCGTCGATTACGACAAGGTCGGCGTAGTCATCGCTGATGTCGGCAATTCCGGCGCGGCCATCAATCTCGCGTACCTTGATCCCCGAATTGCGGCCCAGCGGGGCTACCTCTCGAATAGCCTGGGTCATCAGAGCATCCGGTTCGAAAACAATCTGGGCAGATGTTGGCCGCGTGTGAGCAATGTAGCGGGGAATGGTCATCCCGGCCCCGCCGATGTGAAGCGCGGTAATCCGCTCATCGGGAGGGAACCCAGTATCGATCACATCGGCGATCCGCTGAACATAGTCGAACTCTAGGTGGGTCGGGTCATCGACATCCACATAAGACTGATCGATCCCCCCAGTACGCACGATCCACGCATGAGGCCGACTCCGATCCGGCACCAACTCGCCCATAGACCCACCCTACGCTAGACAACGCGACAAGGGACAAATAACTAAACCCATTCGTCGACCCC
>WQYJ01000076.1 GCA_009781325.1 Propionibacteriaceae bacterium
CAAGGAAACGGTCAAACCGAGTTGACAGAGATTCTGATGGGATTGAGGAAACCCACCTCTGGGTCGATCCTGCTGAAGAATCCCCAGGATGATGACCGGGAACTGGCGGGAGAATCAGTGAAGAGGGTCCTGGCTGCTGGTGTGGGGTTCGTGCCGGAGGATCGGGGTAAAGACGGGATCGTCAAGGGGTTCACTATTGCTGAAAACCTGATCCTTGACCAGTTTAACTCGGCTCCTTTCAGCCGTGTGAAGGCCCTCAATATGAAGGTCATCGCCGCAAATGCCACACAAAGGGTCGACGAGTTCGACATTCTAGCAGGATCGGCCAATGCTGCTCTAGAAACTCTGTCAGGTGGTAATCAGCAGAAGGTGGTGGTCGCCCGTGAACTCTCCAGGGATCTGGCAGTTCTCATTGCCGCCCAACCAACCCGAGGCCTCGACATTGGCTCCATAGAGTTCATCCATGCACGCATCGTTGCTCAGCGGGATAAAGGAACTGCCGTTCTCATTATCTCCACTGAGCTTAATGAAGTCAGTGCTCTAGCAGACCGTATCGCTGTGATGTACAGAGGCCGATTTGTCGGCATCGTCCCTGCGGACACGAAACGTCATGTTCTGGGCTTGATGATGGCAGGCGTTTCCTATGAGGATGCACTAGCTCAAGGTAATGACCAAGACGACGAAACCCAGGAAGGAGCCGAGAATGTCTGAGATCTCTGACAGTGTGGACGCCGGTGCCCCCAAGACTCTCATGTGGCGCTCCACCTTGAGGAAAATAACAACCTCGACGGTGATGACCTCTTTCCTAGCTATCGTGGTGGCTCTGCTCATTGGAGCTTTCCTTATCGCCGCAGCCGATGGCGATGTTCAGCGTACTGCCGGTTACTTGTTGACCAGACCGGGGGATTTCTTTGCTGCCCTAGGGGATTCTGTCGGCTCAGCATATGCTTCACTATTCCGCGGAGCAGTGTTCAACTATTCCGCTTCCAACCCCGGTGACTTCTTTGTACCGCTGACGAAGACCATCGCGTACTCGGTGCCGCTGATCTTTGCAGGGCTTGCTTTGGGGATGGGTTTCAGGGCTGGTTTGTTCAATATCGGAGCCCAAGGTCAGATCATTCTCGGGGCCACTTTGTGCGGGTACATCGGTTTCACGTGGCATCTTCCTGCCGGAATCCATCTGATTGCCTGTCTGATCGGGGCATTCGTCGGAGGGGGGCTCTGGGGATTCATCCCAGGCTTCCTCAAGGCCAAAACCGGAGCCAACGAAGTCATCGTCACGATCATGCTTAACTCAGTTGCTCTGTATCTGCTGGGATGGTTGCTGACTCTGGACAGCTTCAGGAACCCAGATTCTTACCTGCCTGTCTCCCCGCGCATGCTTCCGACTGCGTGGTTCCCCCATTTCTTTTCCACAGCCATTGACTTGGGTTTCGTTTTGGCTCTTCTGGCTGCCGTGGGAGTCTGGTGGCTGATGGAGCGCTCCACCTTAGGTTTCCGTATTCGGGCAGTGGGTGACAATCCCGATGCTGCTCGTGCGGCTGGGATGAATGTGTCAATGTCCTATGTTTGGGTCATGGTGATCGGCGGGGGACTAGCTGGACTAGCTGCTACCTCCCAGTTGCTGTCGTCTGTATCCCAGCAGCTCAACGGCAACATTGCCTCCACCTTTGGCTTTGATGCGATCACCGTCGCCCTTCTTGGCCGATCCAAACCCTTCGGCATCGTACTGGCGGGGCTCCTCTTCGGGGGTTTGCGGGCAGGTGGATACATCATGCAGGCGTCCACAGGAACACCAATCGACATCATCCTGGTTCTCCAGTCGATCATCGTGCTCCTCATCGCCGCACCACCGCTGATCAAGGCGATCTTCCGACTACCGGATCCCGAACGGCGAACGAAGAAACTGGCGAAAGCCCACGCTCGTCTCGAGGAAAAGGCAGCCAAGGAATCCGTCGAGGAGGTGACGCTATGAGTTCCACAGTCATCGAACACGAACTGGACCACGAACTTCCTTCGGAGGTCTTCCTTCCCCGGTCGTGGAAGATGCCCATCGCGTTGTCGATCTTCACGCTGGTGGCAGCCCTAGGATTCGGTTTATCTCTATCGAACACTGCCGTATCCCGGGTAGCTATTGTTACCGGCAATCACTGGATGGGTACGCTGAACTTCATTCTGCCCTCCCTGACGACGATCATTGTCCTTACAGTCATCATGGCCGCGATGGCGGGCATTGCCTGGTGGGCAAGTGCAAACCGCATCGTGAAAATCGGAAGAGTACGCATCGCCTTTTGGATAGGCGTCATTTTCGGCACAGTCTTTGTGTTGGCATTCTTGCTGTGGGCTGTCGCCGACCGAGGCCATGCTCTGCAGTTCACATCCTTGCTCTCTGGGGCGCTGTTTCTATCGGTTCCGCTCATCTTCGGTGCGATGTCAGGTACGGTGTGTGAGAGAGTCGGTGTGATTAACGTCGCCATCGAAGGCCAACTCTTATTCGGGGCATTCCTAGCTGCCATTGTGGGGTCTATGACACAGAATCCATGGTTGGGCTTATTGGCAGCACCGATTGCGGGGGCATTAGTGGGTGCATTGCTTGCCCTGTTTGCTGTGCGCTACTGGGTCGACAACATCATTGTCGGTGTCGTACTCAATGTCCTAGTGGGCGGGTTGACCAGCTATCTGTTCTCGACTGTCTTAGTGCGCAATACCGATGTTTTCTCGATTGCAGTCAAACTGCCCACATGGAGGATTCCCATCCTGTGTGAGATACCAGTGATCGGGCCGATTCTGTTTGCCCAAAATGCTCTGGTTTACATCATGTACGCAGTGGTGATCATCCTTCAGATCCTGATTTTTAAGTCCAAGTGGGGATTGCGGCTGCGTGCCTGCGGCGAGCATCCCCGGGCTGCTGACACGGTCGGAATCAAGGTGAACCGTACCCGTATCCTCAACACAATCTTAGGCGGGGCGATCGCAGGGTTGGGAGGAGCCTACTTCACTGTTGCGGCAGGATTAGCCTTTGGCAAGCATATGACCGCAGGACGAGGCTTCATTGCTCTGGCAGCGATGATCCTCGGCGGATGGAAACCCAAGGGAGCCCTGATGGCTGCCCTGCTCTTCGGCTTCGCTGATAACCTCCAGAACTCCCTGGGAGTCATCGGAGTTGAAGTTCCCTCCCAGTTCATGCTGATGGCGCCCTATCTGGTCACAATTTTTGCCGTTGCAGGCCTTGTTGGGCGAGTACGCCCGCCTGCCATGGAAGGCAAGCCGTATAAGGGATGACAATGGATTGGACTCAACTCGTCACGGCTGCCCAGGAAGCAGCACTGCGTGCATACGTGCCGTACTCGAACTATCCGGTCGGTGCCGCCGCACTGGTCGATGACGGGCGTATAGTACGCGGGTGCAATGTGGAGAACGCTTCCTATGGGCTGACCCTGTGCGCGGAATGCGGACTTGTCTCATCGCTGATTTCTTCAGGCGGAGGCAGGCTTGTCGGGTTCACCTGTGTCAATGGGAAACACCAGATCATTACACCCTGCGGACGCTGCCGACAGTTGCTAATGGAACACGGCGGGCCCTCGTTGCTGATGCTGACACCGGAAGGCGAGTGTTCTTTGTCTGACATGCTCCCGCAGTGGTTCGGTTCACGAGATCTCCAGGAATATGATGACTAGCCCTGAACTCTTTGATGCTGTTGATGTCATCATGACCAAGCGGGACGGCCGCACACTCGACTCGGCGCAAATCGCGTGGGTGATTGATGCCTATACTCACGGTGCTGTTGCCGAAGAGCAGATGTCTGCCCTGGCCATGGCGGTCTTCCTGCAGGGATTGGATCGTGAGGAGTTGAATGCCTGGACAGCAGCGATGATTAACTCTGGCGAGAGGCTCTGCTTCACTGATCTTGATCGGCCAACATCCGATAAGCATTCAACCGGTGGGGTAGGGGACAAGATCACCCTGCCGCTGACTCCTCTTGTCGCGAGTTTCGGAGTGGGGGTTCCGCAGTTATCGGGGCGCGGACTTGGTCATACTGGCGGCACTCTCGACAAACTGGAATCTATCCCTGGTTGGAGAGCTGCACTATCCACCGATGAGATGAGAGCTCAATTGAGCAGTGTGGGGGCCGTGATCTGCCAGGCTGGTGCTGGGTTGGCTCCTGCTGATCGTAAGCTCTATTCCCTGCGCGATGTCACCGGGACGGTTGCCTCGATTCCGCTGATTGCCTCCTCGATCATGAGTAAGAAGATCGCTGAGGGGACCTCCAGTCTGGTTCTCGATGTGAAATGCGGATCGGGGGCCTTCATGACCGACCTCGAATCTGCCCGAGACTTGGCAAGAACCATGGTTGACATCGGTGAAGACCACGGTGTTCATACCAAGGCCCTGATCACAGATATGTCGGCTCCCTTAGGATGCAGTGTTGGAAATGCTCTGGAAGTACGCGAAGCAGTGGAGGTGCTTGCCGGGGGAGGCTCGTCGGATGTGGTAGAACTGACCATCGCACTTGCCCGCGAGATGCTGGACGCAGCAGCGCAGGTTGTCACCAGCTTCGGTGTGCGCGGTGCAGGCATTGCTGCGGGTAGTTTTCAAGCTGAACAACTAGCTGACACACTGCTTCAAGCTGACCCATCCCAGGCCCTTCGCAGCGGGCAAGCCATGGATACATGGCGGGAAATGATTCGAGCTCAAGGCGGAGATCCGGATGCTGATCTAGTGTGGGCTCATCACAGTGAAGATGTGGTCAGCACTAGGGATGGATATCTGACCAGTCTCGATGCTCTCAAGGTGGGGATGGCAGCATGGCGTTTGGGGGCGGGTAGAGCCAGGAAAGAAGACCCAGTTCAGGCTGGAGCAGGAGTGGTTCTTTTCGCCAAGCCTGGGGATAGGATCAAGGTTGGGCAAAAGCTCATGACCGTGCACACCGATACCCCAGGTCATATTGCACGGGCACTGCAAGCCCTCGAAGGCGCCTGGGTGATTGAAACAGAACCCAAGAAAGAAACAAGTCTTGTACTAGAACGGATAGCAGCGGAATAATTGACTTACCCCGCAGGAATCACGGAAAGGGTGACGATGAATCGACATGAACTAGCCCGGATGATCGACCATACTCTTCTCACACCGGAGGCAACCTTCGCTGATGTGGAGAACTTCATCGATGAAGGTGTTGACCTTGGCGTCTTCTCAGTATGCATCAACCCCACGATGCTGAATGTGGATACCCGAGGTCTCGTCCTGGTGACAGTGTGCGGGTTCCCCTCAGGGGCCCATGAGTCATCAATCAAGGCCGATGAAGCTTCCCAAGCGGTCGACGATGGTGCCATCGAGATTGATATGGTCATGAATCTAGGTTTAGCCAAGGCTGGTGACTGGTTGGGTGTTCGCCACGACATCGAAGCAGTACGCAAGGCCATCTCGGAATGGACGGTGCTGAAGGTCATCATCGAATCAGCGGTGCTCACCGACCACGAGATTGTGCAGGCATGCCGGGCTGCACACGATGCCGGAGCTGACTTCGTGAAAACATCGACGGGTCTTCATCCAGCCGGAGGTGCCACGACTCATGCTGTTTCGCTGATGAAAGAAACTGTCGGCGACGCTCTTCATGTGAAGGCCAGCGGTGGGATTCGTACCCTCGATGAAGCATTAGCCATGATTGAGGCTGGTGCTTCCCGTCTGGGGTTGTCACGCAGTGCGTCTATCCTGGCGCAGCTCGACTAAAGACTTCAAAGGTTGACGATCATGGTTGTTCGCGCAAAGGTAGAGGCCTGGATTGAAGAGGATGTCGATCCGGCATCCCGCCAAGAACTCCGCGACCTACTTGCCCGCTCCGACCCTGACGCCCGCGCCGAGCTTGAAGATCGTTTCTCCTCTCGGTTGCAATTCGGTACGGCAGGGCTGCGGGCAACCATGGGAGCTGGTCCCAATAGGATGAATCGAGCCGTGGTTATTCAAGCATCCAAAGGCCTGGTCGAGTATCTGACTAGGGCAGTGGATCGCCCGATCGTGGTGGTCGGAAATGATGGTCGTCTGCATTCCCGTCAATTCGCCATCGACGCTGCCTCGGTTGTTTCTGGCAATGGGGGAGTAGCGATTCTTCTTCCTGATCCTGTTCCGACTCCAGTGTTAGCCTTCGCGGTGCGCCACTATTGTGCCGATGCTGGTGTGATGGTGACCGCATCTCATAATCCCGCTTGCGACAATGGATACAAGGTCTATCTTGGCGGGCGCATGGCTGACGATGACGAGCAGGGGGTTCAAATCATTTCTCCTGCTGATTCAGAGATTGCCGCGTTGATCGATGCGACACCGCCATCGACCAAGATCACGCGAAGACAGGGGTGGATCGATGCAGGCCCGGAGATTCTCCAGGACTACGTGGATGCCATTACTGTGACCGGGACTGCTCCTCATCCGATTCGCATCGTCCATACAGCGATGCACGGTGTCGGGACGGCTCCAGGGTTGGCTGCCTTAGTGGCGTCGGGATTCACTGACATTAACAGTGTGGTTGCCCAGCGAGACCCAGATCCGCAGTTTCCCACAGTGGCCTTCCCTAATCCTGAAGAGCCAGGAGCTATCGATTTGGCCATCGATTTAGCCAGGATGGTCAGCGCCGATGTTGTGATCGCGAATGACCCAGATGCAGACCGCTGCGCAGCCGGAGTTTCTGATCCGCGTTTTGGGTGGAGGATTCTTCATGGCGACGAGCTCGGTGCTGCCCTAGGAGAATACCTGGCTAGTACCGGTGCTGCCGGAGTCTTTGCGAGTTCTATTGTGTCCTCGCGTCTGCTTGAGATGATCGCTGCCCACCATGGATGCGGCTATGTCCGTACTCTCACAGGGTTTAAGTGGATGGGACGTGTTCCAGGTCTTGCCTATGCCTATGAGGAGGCTATCGGCTACTGTGTACGACCGGATATCGTACGTGACAAGGATGGACTGTCTGCTGCTGTGGCCATTGCCCGACTCGTCTCCGATCTGAAGGCACGTGGGCGTACAGTGATGGACCTCCTGGATGATCTAGCGCGCCGACATGGTTTGCACCTGTCGTCGCAGTTGTCGATACGGGTGAAGGATGTGAAACTGATTCCGCAGATGATGACCAGGTTGCGGACATCTGCACCTGAAAAGCTGGGGGAGAGCCCCGTGACGCAGGTGATTGACCTGAGTCAGGGCTGGGATGGTCTTCCTGCCACAGATGGTCTGATCTTCTTTACCCAAGCCAACGACCGAGTCATCGTACGTCCCTCGGGAACCGAACCCAAGGTCAAGTGCTACCTTGAAGTGATCGAAGATACCGATCCGCAAGCAAGCTTCGAGGACCTGACCCGAATTCGCAACTCTGCCCAGACACGTTTGAACCTTATCACCGAGGATCTGAGGGCGATAGTGGTCTAGGCCTCAGCAGAAAGCGGCAGCAACAGCCAGCCTGGTGGCTTCTTGGAAGCTGGTCTCCCGTTGTTCGGCGCTCATGTCATGGCCATGCTTGGTGAGATGGTCGGAGACGGTGAGGACCCCCAGGGCTCTCTTTCCGTATTCAGCAGCGACTCCGTACAGGGATGCACACTCCATTTCGACTGCGAGCACCCCATGGGCAATCATCGCATCGAGTTGACCATGAATGGTGAAATAGAAGTGATCACTGGTGATGATAGATCCAGCAAAGACGCCGATATCTTTCCCCGCCTGGAAGGCAGCAGCAGCCATCGCAAGGTCTGCCGAGGCAGAGAAGTGAGTTCCTGGAATCCGCAGTTCATTCATCGAGGAGGTGGTGTGTGCACCGACGCCGATAATCACCGAGCCGACATCAACCAGCGGAGAGATTCCACCTGCCGTACCCACACGAATGATGCGGTCTACACCATAGAACCGGAAGAGTTCGGTGGCGTAAATAGCGATAGAGGGGCTACCCATACCGGATCCCATGATGGATAGAGGTTTGCCGTAGTGAGGACCCTCACCGCAATAGGTTCCCGTGAACCCCAGCATTCCCCGGACATCATTGACTTGTGTCGGTGTATCGAGTATCACTTCCGCCATGCGCGCCGCCCTCTTGGGGTCGCCGGGCATCAGTACGGCTCCAGCAAAGTCGCCTTGTTCAGCATTGATGTGCGGTGTTGCCATGAAAAACCTCCTTGTGATTGTCCTGATTCATTTTAGTGGAAGAAAATCTGGGGGAAAATGGCGTATCCTATTTGTGTGAGAGGTCTTGAAAACAGGGGGAGCAATGAAAATTGACTTGCATACGCATTCGATCTTTTCCGATGGCACTGATTCCATCGCGGAACTGATCCATAAGGCGCGCACCGCCGAACTAAACGTCATCGCGCTGACCGACCATGACTCGATGACCGGTATTAACCAGGCACAGGCACTAGGAAAGATCGCAGGAATGACGGTTCTGCGCGGGATGGAGTTATCCACCCATTTTGACAGCGACGGCAAGGAGGTCTCGGTTCATCTGCTTGCGTACGGGTGTAATCCTGAGGACCCAGAACTGGAGTACACCGTGGAAACCCTGTGTGAGACTCGATCCTCGCGGGTGATGAGAATCCTGGGGCTTCTGGACAACTTGGGGATGCCCATGGACCTCTGGGAGGTTGCGGCGCAGTCCACCAACTCGGTATGTGTAGGACGCCCGCACATTGCCGACGCGATGGTGATTCGAGGTTATGTTGTTGATCGCGATGAGGCTTTCCAGGGTTATCTGAATGACGAAGGTCCTGCCTATGTTAGAAAGTATTCTCCTACGCTTAACCAGGCGATAGACATCGTGAACACCGCCAAGGGAGTACCGATCTTGGCTCATCCTTGGGGGCGTGGAAATAAATCGGTGATCACCGAGGAAGTTATTGCGGATCTGGCTACTAATCATGGCCTGTTTGGTATTGAAGTCGATCATGTTGAACACAGTGCCAAGGATCGCCAAGTTCTTCGTGGCCTTGC
>WQYJ01000077.1 GCA_009781325.1 Propionibacteriaceae bacterium
ACGTAGAGGATCGTGACAGAACCCACCGCAGGGTGAGGATAGCGGCAGAACCCACCGCAGGGTGAGGATAGCGGCAGAACCCACCGCAGGGTGGAGGATAGCGGCAGAACCCACCGCAGGGTGAGGATAGCGGCAAAAGCCACCGCAGGGTGGGGGATGTGCTGTGGGGGACGTGGGGTGTGGTGACGTGGTAGCTGATTCGTTGTGTGAGAGAATGGAATACTACAGAACAATGCGAAGGATTTTACGTGACCTATTCACCTGGCACCACTGATCCTTCTGCTATCCGCAACTTCTCGATCATTGCCCACATTGACCACGGAAAGTCCACGCTGGCTGACCGGATGCTGCAGCTTACTGGGGTTGTGGATGAGCGTACGATGCGCGCCCAGTATCTCGACCGCATGGATATTGAGCGTGAACGCGGGATCACCATCAAGTCCCAGGCGGTGCGTCTGCCCTGGAAGGTGGATAACCAGTCTTACGTGCTCAATATGATCGATACCCCTGGTCACGTGGACTTTACCTATGAGGTTTCACGCTCGCTTGCTGCGTGTGAGGGGGCCGTGCTTCTCGTCGATGCAGCCCAGGGAATCGAAGCTCAGACACTGGCGAATCTCTATCTTGCCCTCGAAGCGGACCTGACGATCATCCCGGTGCTCAATAAGATCGATCTGCCAGGTGCCTACCCCGACAAGTACGCAGCCGAACTTGCCCATGTCATCGGCTGCGATATTTCCGAAATACTGCGAGTCTCAGCCAAGACTGGTGATGGGGTGGATCACCTACTCAACGAGATCGTACGCCAAGTGCCGGCTCCCCAGGGTAACAAAGAAGCCAGTGCTCGCGCCCTGATTTTCGACTCGGTCTATGATTCCTACCGCGGTGTGGTGACCTATGTACGAGTCGTTGACGGCGAACTGAACCACCGCGAGCGCGTATTGATGATGTCCACGAAAGCTACCCATGAGGTCATGGAAGTCGGGGTGATTTCCCCAGAACCGGTCAAGGCAGATGCCCTCGGTGTTGGCGAGGTCGGATACGTGATCACCGGTGTGAAAGATGTACGCCAGTCCCGCGTGGGTGACACGATCACCTCAGCAAGCAAACCGGCCAACGACCCGCTGAGCGGATACCGCCACCCCAAGCCGATGGTGTACGCCGGGATCTACCCGATTGAGGGCAACGATTTCCCCGAACTGCGCGAGGCACTCGATAAACTCCAGCTCAATGATGCCGCCTTGGTCTTCGAACCAGAAACCTCCGCAGCACTCGGATTCGGATTCCGCATCGGCTTCCTGGGCTTGCTGCACATGGAGATCGTCCGGGAGCGCCTCGACCGCGAGTTCGGCCTTGACATCATCTCGACCGCCCCGAACGTGGTCTACCGTGTTATCACCGAAGATGGGGTCGAACACACGGTGATGAACCCCTCGGAGTTCCCCACCGGAAAGATCGCCCAGGTTTTCGAGCCCATCGTCAAAGCATCAGTCCTGGCACCAACCGAATTCATCGGTACGCTCATGGAGCTGTGCCAACAAAGGCGAGGCACCCAGACAGGGATGGACTACCTCTCCGCAGACCGTGTGGAACTGCATTACACCCTCCCGCTTGCAGAGATCGTCTTCGACTTCTTCGATGCCCTGAAATCGCGTACGAAGGGCTATGCCTCCCTCGACTACGAGGATGCCGGTGAGCAGGAAGCCGAGCTCGTCAAGGTCGATATCCTGCTTAACTCGGAGACCGTCGATGCCTTCTCAGCCATCGTCCACAAGGACAAAGCCTATGACTATGGCGTGGAGATGGTACGCCGACTGCGCAAACTCATTCCTCGCCAACAGTTCGAAGTGCCCATCCAAGCCGCCATCGGCTCACGCGTCATCGCCCGCGAAACCATTCGGGCCATCCGCAAAGACGTACTTGCCAAGTGCTATGGCGGCGACATCACCCGCAAGCGCAAGCTGCTCGAAAAGCAGAAGGAAGGCAAGAAGCGGATGAAAATGGTTGGGCGCGTCGAGGTGCCTCAGGAGGCCTTCGTCGCCGCTCTGAACACCTCGGAGCCCGAGAAGAAATGACGGCCTCCCCGCTGAGCCTGTACATCCACATTCCGTGGTGTTTGCGCCGATGCGGGTACTGCGACTTCAACACCTATGTCCTCGGTGACCTGGAATGGGCAACCGGGATATGGCCCTATCTCCAGGCTATAAGGGATGAAATCCAACGAGCTTCATCCCAGGGAGACTTCCAGGTGACAACCATTTTCTTTGGCGGCGGAACACCAACTGTCCTTGAAACCTTCGATTTCGAGTACATCCTCGAAGCCATAAGTGAGTTTTTCAACGTAGCCCCGGATGCCGAAATCACCACAGAAGCTAACCCCGAAACACTAACTCTCCAGGGGTTGAAGGAGCTTCGGGCCCTCGGCATCAACAGACTGTCCCTGGGTGTGCAGTCCTTCGTACCGCATGTGCTGAACACCCTGGATCGCTCTCACACACCGGGTCACGTACGCCAGATTGTCACGAAGGCCCGCAAAGCTGGATTCGAGAATCTCAGTGTCGATCTGATCTACGGTACTCCGGGTGAATCGATGAAGGATTGGGAAACCACACTGAACCAAACCCTGGATTTGAACCCCGATCACATCTCTGCGTACTCACTGATTGTTGAGGGCAACACCCCGCTGGCTCGCCGTATCGCTGCTGGAGAACTGCCGCCCACGGACGAAGACGACCTTGCCGACAAGTACATCCGAGCCGACGAGGCTTTCACCCAAGCAGGTTTGCCCTGGTACGAAGTCAGCAACTGGGCCAAGCCTGGACACCAATGCCGTCATAACCTGGCTTATTGGCACTCCCAACCATGGTGGGGGATCGGAGTGGGAGCCCACTCGTACATCAACAAAACACGCTGGTGGAACCTGAAATATCCGCCAACCTATGTGGAGGCATGGAAAACCGGGGAGTCGACAATTAAGGGCCGCGAAGATCTCAGTGAAGAACAGATCCGCATGGAGTCCATCATGCTCGGCATCAGACTTGTTGAGGGCTTCGACAAGGGATTGCTCACAGAAACAGAGTTGGCCCGAGTGCAAAGTTTTCTTGATTCCGGCTACCTCATTGAGCAGGACACGCACCTTATCCCCACACTCACTGGCCGCCTCACCGCTGACAGAATCCTGCGGGATATCCTCGACTGATCTGCCCGAGTAGAAAATCCTCCTCTGGTAGTCTGATCACGTGGAAAAACCCAAGCCGAAGAAGCGGCTGCTGCGCCGCTTGGTGCTGATTCTTCTCGTTCTCATTGTTCTGGGGTTGACCACACCGTTCATCGTGACCGGTATTGTCACCTCAGGAAAACTCCAGAGCATCGACGAGGCAGAACCCCACGATGTAGCCATCGTCTTCGGTGCCGGTTTGTACGGTGACCAGCCCACCCCGTACCTCCAAGGCCGCCTGGAAGTTGCCCGGGATCTGTTCTTCGCCGGTAAGGTACGGGTAATCCTCGTCTCAGGTGACAACCTGACTGACGAGCACAACGAGCCGGCAGTGATGAAAGCTTGGCTCATCGACAACGGGATACCTGCCAACAAGATTGTGTCTGACTATGCCGGGATCGACACCTACTCAACATGTGTCAGAGCCAAGGAAATCTTCGGAGTCACCTCAGCGATCTTGGTCTCGCAGACCTATCATCTGCCGCGGGCAGTCACAACCTGTCAACTCGTCGGGGTTGATGTCGTCGGTGTGGGTGATGAAACCGTACGCTATATCTCCAACTCGTGGAAGAAGTACTCAGCCAGAGAAATACCAGCAACCATCAATATGGCCTATGAGGTCCTGATCCATCGCCGGACCATTCTCGGAGACTACGAGTCCGGTGTTGACGATGCTCTGAACTCCTAGCGCAGATCGTAGGTCGGGTCTTGGTCATCTTGAGCATTGCGCCACTGCATTACTTGCACTCGGTAAAGGATGAGCAGCAGTGCCCCAGGGAAAAGCAAGAAAAAACCGGGCATTACGAGTAACATGCCCACAGCAAATCCCCAACCCGCGTCTGCGGTGTTCTCGGTCGGCAGATTCATCTGCGTGAGGAGCACAAGAACTCCGCCGAAAGCCATGAGAAGCACCCCAATAATAGCCAAGACACAGCCGATAATCAGGAGAGCCTTTGATGGTTTAGGTCGATAACTCATATTTCCATGGTAGCGAAGCAGAAGCCCAACTCGACGCGAAGCCGGCGACGCTGGAGGAGATCACGCAGTGAATCGTTGATGCGCTACCATATCGTTGGCCGCGGACGCCTGACAGCATGGACGATAAAGAGGATCGCTGCCGGAAGCATCAGCACTCCGCCGAACAAGATACAAATAAACCCTCCGACTATTCCCCAAGGGTCATTAACAACATTAGGGTCTAAGGGGCGAGTGGAGTCCCAATAAATGAGGTATGACCCGAGCAGAACGCTGAGGATTGCAGGGACAGCAAAAATCCATCCGGCGATAAGGAACCCCTTGGATTGTTTGTATTCAGTGGCCATAGATCTATGGTAGCGAACCTGTGCCCTGCACAAGAGTTGTGTTAGTGCCGCAGATAGTCAGATCTAACCAAGAAAACCTTCCCTTGGGCGCAGATTATGGTGGTTCGAACATGAATGACACCCGATTTCTAGGGTAGGGTCGAAATGACAAGGAGGGCGTATGAACCAGGGTCTTCCCCTTTTCGAGCAGGGCCGCCACCTGCTGTCGGTTTCCCAATTCACACGTGAGAATCTGCGGGTCTTATTCAATCTTGCTGATGCGGTGGATCCAATTGCTCAAAGACAGGCTGTGTGTACAGTCCTCGACGGAGCAATGCTGGGTTCTCTCTTTTTCGAACCAAGTACGCGGACCCGCCTCAGCTTTGAGTCAGCATTCCTGCGGCTCGGAGGAGAGGTGACTACCACCACAGGATTCACCTTCTCTTCGATGGCTAAGGGCGAATCCATAGCCGACACCTCGCGCGTGGTTTCTGGCTACTCGGATGTGCTGGTGGTTCGCCACCCCGATGAGGGGTCGGTAGCTCAGTTTGCCGAGGCATCAGTGGTGCCTGTCATCAATGCGGGCGACGGCGCCGGTGAGCATCCCTCCCAGGCTCTGCTGGATGTCTACACCTTGGAAAAGGAACTGAATCGCCGGGGCAAGAGTGTTGACGGCTGTCACATCACGATCCTGGGCGATCTGAAGTTTGGTCGTACGGTTCACTCCCTGATGAAGTTGATGAGCCTCTATGACAACCTCACATTCTCTCTGTTTGCCCCTGTCAGCCTAGAATTGCCCGGCGAGGTCGAACGCTATGTGACAGCCCGAGGTCATAAGGTACGGTTCGTGGACACGGTCGTGGAGGCCGTACGCGGAGCAGACGTGATCTATGCCACCCGCGTACAGCGCGAGCGTATGACCGAGGAACTGGCCCAGGCCAATGCCCGAGGTGACCTGCTGAACTGGGCGATCCTTGCTGAAGCAGACAACCTGGAAGCCATTCTGATGCATCCGCTTCCCCGTGATTCTCGCCCCGATTCCTATGATCTGTCTTCGGATGTCGATGATTTACCCGGCCTGGCGATCTTCCATCAGACTGACAATGGTCTCAACGTGCGCATGGCGATCTTCCTCACTGCATTGGGAGTGTCCAACGAAGCTGTCACGATGACCATGAAACGCCGCCCCTGGAAAGCCACCCTGAGACCATAGTCGTAGTACGTCCACCCCGGTCATCCTGCCGAAGGCAGGACCCCCGGCAGCCAACGTAAGGACTGTGGTAAGGATCTACCTCCAGTCCATACGTTAGCCGCCGGGGGTCCTGCCTGACGGCAGGATGACGGGTGGTTTCCTTGTGGATGTTTTCCGCACTAGGTGATCAATCAGGGAGAGTTCTCATGGATCGAAGCCGCCGATTGACTTAGGATCTTTACTATGAACCTCTCACTGGACTATGCCGCACGCGGGCTGACCAGCAATGAGGTAACCGAACGCCAGGCCCAAGGCCAGGTCAACGAAGTCGCAAAAGTAACCTCTCGTTCCCTGTCGCAGATCATCACAGCAAATGTTTTTACCCGGTTCAATGCACTTTTAGGAGCCCTGTTTGTCCTCGTAGTGATGACGGGGTCCTACATCGACGGCCTTTTCGGCCTAGCGCTCGTACTCAACTCAGCCTTTGGGATCGGCCAAGAGTGGTATGCCAAGCGTAAACTCGATTCGCTGGCTGTCCTGCATGCCCCGAAAGCAACAGTAATTCGTGACGGCGAAACACTCTCAATTGATGTGGCAGATGTGGTCAAAGATGACTTAGTACGCCTGAATCCCGGCGACCAGATCCCTGCCGATGGGCCCCTAATCAGCACAGAACACCTCGAAGTAGACGAATCAAACCTAACAGGAGAGTCAGATGCCATCGCCAAGCGTGTCGGTGATGAGGTGCACTCTGGTACGGCGGTAGTCGCAGGCTCAGCGCTTTTCCGTGCTGCTGTAGTGGGGGAAGAAGCCACCGCATACAAACTTGCCCGTGAAGCTAAGGTTTTCACCCGTGCCCACTCGGAGGTCCAGGCTTCCACCAACCGGCTCTTGAAGTGGCTGACATGGGTGGTTGCTGTGATGTTTCCTGTGGCGATCATTGCTCAGTACCGCGACCTTGAAACCGGCACCTTCGCAGAATTCAGGATGGAATGGCGCACCATCATTCTTCGCTCAGTCGGCGGGCTTGTCGCCCTGGTGCCCGAGGGTTTAGTGCTGCTGACAACCTTGGCGTTCCTCCTTGCTGCCCTGCAGTTGACCCGTCAGCAAGCCCTCGTCCAGGAATTGCCAGCAGTAGAGGGTCTTGCCCGAGTCGATGTCATCTGTTTGGATAAAACCGGGACTCTGACTCAAGGCGAGATTGTCTTCGATCACTGCGAGTATCTCCCAGGCCAGGATCCCGATGAAGCCCTCGATGCGTTAGGGGCCTTCGCTCATGATCCGGCTCCCAACGCAACAGCCCTAGCCATCGCGGCTCATGTGGAGCCGTCTGCTCACGAGGTGATTGCGCGAAGGCCGTTCTCCTCTGCCCGCAAGTATTCCGCTGTGAGTCTGGACAATGGTCAAACCTGGGTCTTGGGCGCTCCAGAGATTGTGGCGGGGCGCGATGAGGTTCTTTTGGCTCGCGTGGCTCCCTTGGCTTCTCAGGGCATCAGGGTTGTGGTTCTTGCCAAGGTTGAATCCCCGGATGACTTCGGTGAGGTGGTTCCTGTTGCCCTGGTAGAGCTGAGCGAGGCAGTACGCGAGGATGCTGCGCAGACTCTGGCGTACTTCCAAGAACAAGATGTGACAGTGAAAGTCATCTCAGGCGACAACCCAGATACAGTGGCAGCGGTTGCCCGCCGGGTCGGCTTGGATTGCGACAGTGTGTTGAGCGATGATTCCCCGGCTCGGCAGTGGGGGAGGATCGTCGATGCTCGTCGACTGCCAGCCACGGTTGAGGAACTTGCCGCCATTGTTGACGACATTGTTGTCTTCGGACGTGTGACCCCCGAGATGAAGAGGCTTATTGTTCAAGCACTGAAGTCGCGCGGACATACCGTGGCGATGACCGGTGATGGGGTCAACGATGTTCTGGCGTTGAAAGATGCCGATATTGGGATTGCGATGGGTAATGGTGCCCAAGCGACGAAAGCGGTGGCCCAGATTGTCTTGCTGGATTCCCGCTTCTCACACATGCCGAAGGTCCTGGCTGAAGGCCGCCGTTTGATTGGCAATGTTGAGAGGGTCGCCTCCCTCTTTGTTACGAAGAATGTCATGGCCGCATGCCTCATCATTGCCACAGCGATCTTAGGAGCCTCCTTCCCTTTCCTACCTCGCCATATGACTCTGCTGTCGATGCTGACGATCGGTATTCCGGCTGCGATCCTGGCCTTGGGGCCAAATAAGCGGAAGTATGTTCCTGGGTTCTTATTCAGGGTTTTGTTCCTCTCCCTTCCTGCAGGTATTGCTGCGGGTATGGCCACGTTTATTGCCTTTGCTCTCGCGGTTGGTACTGACTCAGAACGCAGTACGCTCGCGCTGATCGTTTTGTTTATCGTGAATTTCTGGCTGCTTGGGGTCTTGGCACGCCCGTACCTGTGGTGGAAGATCGTCACCGTCGTTGCCATGGTAGGGCTGGCATTCTTCGCTATGGTGTGGCCGCTGACGCAGCGCTTCTTTAACTTGAATATGCCTTCCCATGAGTGGCTGCTGGCGCTGATCATTGGAGGCTGCGGAGCGGCGGTTGTGGAGATCACACATTGGGTCAGGCGGACACGCAGTTGGAGTTTCCCTGTGCGTCATCGCGATGAGACAGTGGTGATGTCAGGCGCTGATCTAGAGTAACACCGGTTGAGGGCGGGCTTTGAGTTCCTCGTAGGCTCTGGCCACTCCCTTCCGTGCCGTGTCGGTGTCCCAGGGCCATTCGAATTCCTTCACAGCACCCGCGTGGGACATCCCTTGGTTGAAGGCCCATTCGGACTGATCCCAGATCGCGGCAAGTCCGGCACGGAACTTGGTGACGTGATCCGCTGTGAGCGGGGTCCCATGCCCGCAGATCACCGTCATATCGGGCTTAAGAATGGAATGCAGGCAGTCGAGGGCGGCAACCCACCCATGGATCGAGGTAGTCTCGTCGAACTGTGGTGGACCAGCTTCCACCAGATCACCGACAATGACAACATTGCGGTCAGGAACAGCGATGATGAGGTCCGAGGAGGTATGCGCGTGCCCAAAGTGCGCGATCTCGACGCTCAGATTCCCGAGATCCCTGACAGCAATAACCCCAATCAGTGTTTCTGGGGTTGG
>WQYJ01000078.1 GCA_009781325.1 Propionibacteriaceae bacterium
AGACGCAAAACCATATGTTGGGGTTGTGGTGGACCCACTACCCCAACATATGGGAGACGCGGATCGCCCGATCCGGGGCTTCAGCGCCGAAACATGATTCATGCAACAGCCTCCTGGCCCCCTGGCACGTGGCCCGCAACTCGCCACACATTAACCCCAGGTCGCAATACTCAACCCCCGGTCATCCTGCCGCCAGGCAGGACCCCCGGCAGCCAACGTAGGGTCTTGGGCATAGACCTGTACCACAGTCCATACTTTGGCTGCCGGGGGTCCTGCCTTTGGCAGGATGACCGGTAGACGGCGTAGGGTCTTGAGCGAGAAGACCTATCTCAAGTCCATAGATCGGCTGCCGGGGGGTCTGTGTTCCCACCATGGAGGCATCAAAGAGAAGTTAGGCCGAGTCCCCTGACCGACCCAGCAGATCAGGACGGCGCATGCGAGTGAGCTCTTCGGCTTGGTTGAGCCGCCATGCCGCGATCTTCGCGTGGTGACCGCTCAACAAGACCTCGGGTACATCCATCCCTCGCCACGACGCAGGCTTGGTGTAGACCGGATACTCCAACAGTGACCCCATCGATTCGGAGTGAGATTCTTCTTCCAAGGAATCCGGGTTGCCAACAAAACCAGGGAGCAAACGTACGATGGCCTCTGTCATCGCTAAGGCAGCAACCTCTCCCCCATTGAGCACATAGTCACCCAAGGACAGTTCGCGTACTTCCACAGCAGACGAAGCATACTGCGCCACGCGGGCATCAATGCCCTCGTACCTCCCGCAGGCAAAGATCAAACGAGCATAGTCAGCCAGTTCGCGGGCAGTCGATTGGGAAAACAGCTCTCCGCTCGGCGAAGGAATAATCACACAGGTCCGACCATTCACCTCCGTGTCTGTGTCTGCTCCGATACCCAGCAAGCAATCCAGAGCCTGTCCCCACGGCTCGGGCTTCATCACCATTCCGGCACCACCGCCCATGGGTGTGTCATCGACGCTGCGATGGACATCGTACGCCCAGTCCCGCAGGTCATAGACCCCCACATTCAAGATCCCCGCCTCAACAGCCTTGCCCACCAACGATAAGTCGAGCGGAGCAAAATACGCGGGAAAGATTGTCACATAATCGAGTTTCATTCGATCTCCTCCAACAATCCCGGAATGTCATTGACGACCACTCTGCGCGCCCCAAGATCGACTGTGGGAACCAGCGCCTGCACAAAAGGTACGAGCCGTTCGGTATCTTTCATCCCCACCACCAGCATGTCTTGAAAACCTAAGTGATCCACCCGCAGAATCGACCCTGCGTGCTCCCCTCCAGCAGTAAAAACATCCAACCCCACCAACTGATGATCAAAGAACTCATTGTCGTCAACCGGCGACTCCTGTTCATCTACCCACGCAAACAACTCACTGCCCGTCAACTGCTCTGCCGACGTACGATCCGCGACCTCCTCAAACCGAACAACCACGCGCCCGTTTGCAGACCGCAGCGATGCAACAGTGAGTGACGACTCTCCGATGCTCAGCACAGCACCTGGGCGAAACCTCAGTTCCGGTGAGTCCGTATGCAGATCCACGAAGACCTCCCCACGCAAACCGTGGGCACGACCGATCCTGCCAACCATGACCTCGATCGCAGACATGGACCATCCTTGAAAATAGTAGAAACTCTTCACCGATGATACCGGCAAAACCAATCATGAACGTCAAACCTGCGAGCACTGGTCCAAACAGTAGAATATGACCCACGGGGTTGCCTACCGGGTGTTCAGAGAAGAATGAGGAGGGGTTTCAGTGCTGGGAAACGTTAAATCTGCCCTAAGCGGGGTTCCATCGGGGATCAAGAAGCTGTTTGCATCCATACAGCACAGCGACCCCGCAGCAGCCGACGCTTGCGGAAGATTCGTTTACTCTGGAAAGAATCCTTCTGCAATCACGAACCTATCCTCCGATGTCCTGGCCACACTGAATCGCGCCCTAATTTTCAACCCCTACTACTCCAATGTGGGTTACACGGTACTGACACCACTGATGGAACGCAGCTATCTTCTGACCAGCGCACAGTGGATCAGGTTCGGCCAGGTGTGTGCACTCACGCCGGAATTGGCCAAGGAATCCAGCAACTGGCCCGCAATTCCTCCCTGGTTTTATGCCCTAGAAAGAGTCCGCAGAGAAGCAGAGCCGAATGCTGTGGTGATGGATCTTCCCTTAGCCCAAGAACTCCTCACCAGCGATGGCGTGCCGCGAGACTCTATCCCTATCGTCATCATCTCGACCTTCTTCGCAACCCTGAACGCCCACTCATCGTCGATGGTGAAGACCTGGGAGGTACTCGGCAACACTGAGGGCGCCCATCAGTTCCTAGCATTACTGCGCCCCTATGCGAACCAACTCCCGGCTATCCTTGCCCCAGCTAGGGCTGAGATCAAGGTTGCGGCGATCAAGTGGCTTAGTCTCCACCCACCTTTTCTTCCATGGCTGGCTCCGATGCTGAGTGAATGGGCCGTGAGCTCGGTGAAGTCCGTACGTCAGGCAGCCGTCGAGGTGATCACTGTGATGGCAGAACCAAGCCGCTCGCACATGATCTCCACTGCCTTGACAACCGGAACCGCAGCGAACCTCTCCACAGTCATTGATGCCGCAGCTCGCATGGGCAATGCCGGACAGAGACTCTTGGAGGAAGCCCTAGCCCAATCACGATCAGCAAAAATCGATGAGATGCTGACCACTGCACTCGAACAAACCCGCATGGGAGCAGATACTGTTGTCACCTTGGACTTTATCCCCATGGCGCCCCCGGTTGATCACACACCTCTTGGGACCGGATTCACAGCTCGCCTTGATGCATGGATTCAAAAAGCCGTACCTAGTCTGAGGAGAGGAGCCGCAGAGAATCCCCAGTACTTTTGGCTGAGGGACAGCTTAGCCCGCTTTTCCGCGATGGATTATCGCTACTGCGAGACTGTCACTTCCTGGTTGAATGGCCACCAACCTGCCCCGCCGAACGTGTATTACCTCCCCTGGGAGCAACTGGAAGGGATGACCCTGCTGACAGCAGTACGCGCATCCGCCGAACTGCACACGCATAAGGGAAGGTTCCACCCGCATAGCTACTGGTTGAACAACGTTGTCCGCAGTCCCTATGACCTGCGTACTCTGGCACAAGCAATCACAGAGGCCGGCATTCCGCATGCCTTCTATGCCATTGATGCGATGATCTTTGATTGGAATGGACTCCATGGATTCTCCCCGGAGCAGGTGTGGCCGTACTTTGCCCAGAACCCCACCCGAATCGACGAGGCTCTCGGACTGATTCCTGATCGTTGGAACTTGGAGAAACGCTATGGCAGCGATGATGTGGGAACCGCGCTGAAAATCCTGTCCATGTTCCCAGTGATGCCGCCGAAGTATCTTCCCATTCTTATCCAGTATGCAACTGGTGAAGCGAAGACCTACCGGCGCCGGGCACAAATCCTCCTTGAGAAGCAGCCCAATGTCTTGCTGCCCGCAATTCAGGGACTATCGAACGGCAAGGGGGAAGTACGCGCAATCGCAGCAGCATGGATCGCACGCATTGGCGACCCGGGCGCCATCAAACCTCTTCAACTCGCACTGACGAAGGAGAAAAGAGAACTGCCCCAGGCTGCAATCCTGACGGCTCTGAAGACTCTTGGGGATGACATCTCCGCCTATCTCACCCCCGAGATCCTTGGGCAGGCAGCCGAGAAGGGATTAGCGGGAAAGCCGCCCAAAGGGATGGAGTGGTTTCCGCTGGACAAACTTCCGCCGTGCCGATGGGCCGATGGACTTCCAGTCGATCCGAGGATCCTTCAATGGTGGACAGTGCTGGCTATCAAACTCAAGGATCCTCTCGGGGCGGGTCTGATTCCGATCTATGTGTCTTTGCTGGATAAGCCCAGCCAGCACAACCTCGGCAGCTTTATCCTCGACATCTGGATTGCCAAGGATACCAAGGGGCCCCCTGATGAGGAATGCCGAGCCTTTGCAGCCGAACATGTGGGATCACATTATGCCTCCAATCAGCATTATGCGAAGAAGTATCCGCAGGACTTTGGATACCTGGGATTGAAAACCAAGGAGGATGTTTACGAGGAACTCCGCCGCCTCAAGGCAAAAGAGTATCGCGACTCTGCGGTTAACGAGAAGGGGGTCTTAGCGTTGACGACCGGAGCGGCTGGGCATCTGGTCTATTCGACCATTATGAGGTTCTCCCGCGACCACGGCACCCATCGTTCCCAGCTTGAGGCTTTGGTCACCGCTGCATCCGGCAATGATGACCCGGCGGCAATCCAGTTGGTTCTCAGCGTTGCCCGCAAGTTCAAGCAAGAATCAGTACGAGTCAAAGCCGTCGAACTCTGCGAGGCGATTGCGCAGCGGCGCGGATGGTCACTCGATGAACTAGCAGACCGTACGATCCCCACCGCCGGATTCGATGATGATGGTGTGCTGGTCCTCGACTATGGAAACAGGGAATTCACATCGAGGATCTCACGATCAGAGAAGTCCCATGGGTTCACCATCTCGGTTTTTAACCGCGATGGAAAGCCCCTCACTGCGCTTCCCAAGCCAGGAGTCCACGATGATCAACCCCTCGCGCAGGCTGCACTCACGCAACTGGGCACCTCCAAGAAGGAGCTTTCTCAGGTTTTCACCCTGCAATCCTCTCGGCTCTATGAGGCGATGTGCGTGGGCCGTACCTGGGACGGGCAGACCTGGATAGAAGTCTTGGGGAACCATCCGGTGATGTGTCACCTTGTTTCGACCCTGGTTTGGTCACTGCGCGAGAACGGGACCTATCGACTTTTCAGACCCTCTGCGGACAAAACACTGACCGACATTAACGGCAATCCCATCACCATTTCTGATCAAGGACTGATCAGCCTGGCTCACCTCACAACAGTCACACCCGACGAAGCCAAACAGTGGAAGGCACAACTAACATCAATCAAAGCCTTATTCCCTCAATTTGATGCATCACACCCGCCGGTGGACCTCAACGCAGAGGACATCACCGATCACCAGGGCTGGCTCTCGGATACTTTTGCGATCAGAAACCGAGCAACCAAACGCGGCTACAAGCATAGCCCGGCAGAAGACGGGTCTCGGTTCTGGGGGTATTTCAAGCAATTCACCAGCGCTGGTATTGATGTCACCATCGAGTTCACTGGGTCGATGCTCCCCGAAGAAAAAGTCCCGGCAGCAGTAGATAAACTGCTCTTTTCGAATGAAGAGGGGCAGATGGGCCTGGGTGAGGTACCGCCCATCCTGCTGGCTGAGGCCTACGCCGACTATGTCTTTGTTGCGCAGGCAGGCCAATTCGACCCATCATGGAGGGTCAAGAGTGGGTATTAGCGCTGCTAATAGCGCTCAAGCCCCGCCGAATTAGTAACGACGGTGCTTCGATGACCGACGATCAACGTCCAGGAAATCAACCCGTACTTGTTCATGGCCAGCCAAGGCTGCGACGACTGTGCGCAGCGCTTGGGCTGTCCGACCCTGACGACCAATGACTTTCCCTATGTCATCAGGGTTTACGCGTACTTCGAGCATCCGTCCGCGGCGAAGGTCTAAATCCCTGACCCTGACATCATCGGGACTCCCGACGATTCCGCGAACCATATGCTCCAAGGCATCGGCTAACATGTTAGTCCTTAGTTTCTTCTGCGGCCTCGACCGCTTCTTCCACGGCCTCGACTGCTTCTTCAGTTACTTCTGCAACCTCTTCTGCAACCTCTTCGACTACCTCGTCAGCAATCTCGGCTGCCACCGGCTCAACCGGGGTCTCAGCTTCGACCGGAGTCTCAGCTTCAACGGGTGCCTGCTCGACCTTCTTGGCAGTCTTCTTTGCCTTCATCGGCTCTGCAGCCTCAGGTGCTGACTCGACGGCCGCTGTATAGCGGGCTAAACGATCCGGGCGGGGCTTCTGGGGGTCGATCCCTGACGGGGAGGTATCTCCGGTGAACTTCTGCCAATCACCAGAACGCTTGAACAGGGCGACCACAGCTTCTGTGGGCTGAGCGCCGACGCCGAGCCAGTACTGTGCACGCTCGGAGTTCACCTGAATAAACGACGGGTCGTTCTTGGGATGGTAGAGGCCAATTTCTTCAATGGCGCGGCCATCACGCTTCTGACGAGCATCCATGACCACAATACGGTAATGAGGCGAACGAATCTTTCCGAGCCTCTTGAGACGAATCTTGACAGCCACTTGTGTCTATTCTCCTGTTGTTGTAAGCCCATGCATGGGCAGTTGATGGAGTTCGGGTGAAGGTGGGGTGCCTCGATCCCATTGTCCTGGGGGATCCATGCTGAGCGGAGTTAGAGGGCACCACGCAACATAGATACGCGCGTACATTTTGCCAGAAAAACCGTGATATTTCTATTCGGGAGCGTGAACACCCGACAAAAACAGACAAAATTATCCATCAGAGCCTCGATCCCCTTGGCGCATCAATGCGATTGTACTATTAACTATGGCTACCATCGCTGTACTCGGAGGATCCGGCTTAGCCGGACGAGGGATTGCTCAGTTTCTGCTCGACCGCAAGGACGTCACTGTTGTTCTGATGGGTCGTACACAGTCAACCCTGGAGGACACAGCGCGAAGCCTCGGTGGTGATCGAGTTATTGTCCGTCAGGTGGATGCCCGCGATCCGGGCGGATTACGTGAAGCCCTCACCGATATTGACCTGCTCGTCGTTGCCGCCCCCCTGCTCGAAACCTGCGAAGAGATCGCGCGGGCGGCTCTGGACACCGGGACCGACTGGTTGGACATCATGCTGGACATTCCACCCAAACTCCAGGCTCTGAACTATCTCGGGGATGAATTTGAGGAAGCAGGACTGAAGCTCATCGCTGGTACGGGAGCACACCCCGGTCTGCCTGCTGTGATGGTACGCGCCCTCGCCGATGAGTTCACTGATATGACCGATGTTGAAGTTGGCATGCTCATGGCGATGGACTGGAAGAATGCGATGGCCTCCAAAGATACCGCGGCAGAGTTCGCTGTCGAAGGGCTTCACTTCAGATCCGCTGGCTGGGTGAACGGTGAGTACCGCTCCTATTCCTGGATTGATCCGCGTGCAACACGCCGGATCGACTTTGGGCCTCCCTTTGGTAAACGCGGTTGCGTGTGTATGGAACTCGCAGAAATCAAAGGTTTGAAGGCGCTCTATCCAAAACTGATCAACGCATCGATGTTTATGGCCGGATTCTCCCCCATCGTTGACTGGATTATCATGCCGACCTCAATCATGATGATCACTATCAGCAAGAAACTCGCTGCCCCAGCAACAAAGCTGCTGTGGTGGGGCCTGGAACGCTTCTCCAAACCCCCGTACGGACTGAGTCTCACTGTGGATGCCGAAGGCAGCGGACATGCCCCGATCACCATGACGCTGAAGCACGAGGATGGATACTGGCTCACCTCCGCCGTCGCCGCTGCCACTATCGACCAGTATCTTGATGGGATGATCACAGCACCTGGGCTCCATCAAGCAGCTCTGGTTGTTGACCCCCACCGGCTCCTAGCTGACCTCGAAGCTAGGGGCATTGAGATTGATCGTACCTGACACCATGATCAACCGAAGCTCGCCCAGAGCTTCCACATCCTTGCGAGGATCTCGCGCCACCACTGTCAGATCTGCCGGAGCACCCTGTTCAAGACCTGTCTTCCCCAACCACGACCGAGCCCTCCATGAGGCTGCCCCCAGCGCAAACTCTGGTCCGCCCACCGCGGCCAAAGCCCGAATCTCCTCCAGGATCGTGCCATGGGCCCGGGTGCCTCCAGCATCGGTGCCGGCATAGATCTCAACACCGGCTTCGATGGCATCCTTCATCACCTGTAGACGTCCCGCATAGAGGTGGCGCATATGGCTGGCATAGCGTGGGAACTTTTCTTGAGCCGCATCAGCAAGCCCGGGGAAAATCTTCATGTTATCCAGAGTCGGCACAAGCCGAACCCCCGAAGCAACCATCAGATCAATGGTCTGATGATCCAACCCAGACCCATGCTCAATACAGTCAATACCGGATTTAACAAGCTGATTCACCGACTCTTCACCAAAGCAATGAGCCGTCACCCGAGCCCCCAGCTCATGAGCAGCGTGAATAGCTTGGCCCACCTCACTATCCGGCCACAAAGGCGCTAGGTCTCCTAAATCCCGATCAATCCAATCCCCAACAAGCTTCACCCAACCATCCCCCACAAGAGCCTGCCGACGCACTTCTGCAACAAGATCCTCAGGCTCCACCTCAGCCGCAAAGTCCCGGATATACCGTCGAGGACGCGCCACATGACGCCCAGCCCGAATAATCACCGGAAGATCATGACGCCCATCCATCCAATGCGTATCAATAGGCGAGCCCGCATCCCGAATCAAGGTCACCCCCGCAAGGAGGTCCTCACGAGCCTGCCCCTCCGCAGTCTCCCGATCCACTCCCCCATGCGAAGCCAACCCCACATGACAATGCGCATCCACCAACCCAGGAAGTATCCACCCCCCACGAACCAAGGTACGAGCCCCAGCCACAGGTTCAAAAGAAATCTGACCATCCACCACCCACAGTTCGGTTTCCTCCCCCGTCTCCACCAACGTACCGTGTATGTGATAAGCATCCATGAACAAAGCTTAACCCACCCCACCCCGGTCATCCTGCCGCAGGCAGGACCCCCGGCAGCCAACGTATGGACTTGGGTAAAGACCTACCCACAGTCCTCACGTCGGCCGCCGGGGGTCCTGCCTGACGGCAGGATGACCCGGGGGGTGAGTACCACACAACAGACACCAGCAACCAAGACTCACAACACAAAAACCCAACC
>WQYJ01000079.1 GCA_009781325.1 Propionibacteriaceae bacterium
TGTATTAGCACTCGACTCCTTTGAGTGCTACGTCTGGCAGTGAGACTTCTTAGTCGTCCGTCGCGGGCACTGGATAGGCGCTGACTGATCACAACGGGGAACATCCCCGTATTACCGGAGAAAACATGGCAAAGCTCATCCAATTTGATATCGAAGCTCGCCGCGGAATGGAAAAGGGTATGAACACCCTTGCCGACGCCGTCAAGGTGACCTTGGGCCCTAAAGGGCGCAATGTTGTCCTGGAGAAGAAGTGGGGTTCCCCCACGATCACCAATGACGGGGTGTCCATTGCTAAGGAAATCGAGCTCGAAGATCCATTCGAAAAGATCGGTGCGGAACTGGTTAAAGAAGTCGCGAAGAAGACAGATGATGTCGCTGGCGATGGTACGACCACCGCAACCGTACTCGCCCAAGCATTGGTCCGTGAAGGTCTGCGTAATGTCACCGCTGGCGCGAACCCGATGTCCCTGAAGAAGGGGATCGAGAAGGCCGTTGCCGCTATTGTTGCCGAACTGGCCGCAACAGCCACCGACATTGAAACCCGCGAACAAATCGCTGCTACCGCTTCTATTTCCGCTGGCGACACCGCTGTGGGCGACATCATCGCTGAGGCGATGGAGAAGGTCGGCAAGGAAGGTGTCATCACCGTTGAAGAGTCCAATACATTCGGACTCGAACTCGAACTCACCGAGGGTATGCGTTTCGATAAGGGCTATATCTCAGCCTATTTCGTCACCGATACCGAGCGTATGGAAGCCGTCCTCGACGATCCGTACATTCTCATCGCCAACTCGAAGATCTCCTCACTGAAGGATCTCCTTCCCGTGTTGGAGAAGGTCGTACAGTCCGGCAAGCCGCTTCTGGTGATTGCTGAGGATGTGGACGGCGAGGCTTTGGCAGGGCTGATTGTGAACAAGCTCAAGGGTACGTTCAAGTCCATCGCCGTGAAGGCACCTGGCTTCGGGGATCGCCGCAAGGCCATGCTCGCTGACATCGCCATCCTGACTGGCGGACAGGTCATCTCTGAAGAGGTCGGCCTCAAGCTCGACGCCGTGACCACTGACCTGCTCGGCAAGGCCCGTGCAGTACGGGTGACCAAGGACGAGTGCACCATCGTTGACGGCGCCGGTGAGAAAGCCCAGATCGATGGCCGCGTGGCCCAGATTCGCAAGGAGATCGAGATCTCCGAGTCCGACTATGACCGTGAGAAGCTCCAAGAGCGCCTAGCCAAACTGGCTGGCGGTGTTGCAGTGATCAAGGTCGGTGCTGCTACCGAGGTTGAACTCAAAGAGCGCAAGCACCGCGTTGAGGACGCTGTGCGCAATGCCAAGGCTGCTATTGAAGAAGGAATCGTCGCCGGCGGCGGCGTGGCCCTGCTTCAGGCCGCCAAGACCGCGAAGATGCCAGTCCTTGAAGGTGACGAGGCTACCGGCGTACAAATCGTCGTGGCTGCTTGCTCAGCACCGCTGAAGCAGATCGCTGTCAACGCTGGGTACGAAGGCGGAGTTGTGGCTGAGAGGGTGTCAAACCTTCCTGTCGGTCAGGGCCTCGATGTGGCTACCGATGAGTGGGTAGAAATGATCAAGGCTGGAATCATTGATCCCGCCAAGGTGACCCGTTCTGCTCTCCAGAATGCCGCATCGATTGCTGCCTTGTTCCTAACCACCGAAGCTGTTGTCGCTGACAAGCCCGAAAAGGCTGCTCCGATGCCAGGCGGCGGAGACGGCATGGGCATGGAATACTAATCCATCTATTTCTTTGATCAGGGCGGTCCCGATGGGGCCGCCCTTTTCTTGCTCTAGACTAATCTCAACAGCGGTATCTCCATGAAAGCTCCTGTCAGGAAAGGACCATCATGAAAACTTGGCGAATTCTCCTTCTAGCAGCAGTGATGGCTGTCGTCGCTGGATGTACGACAACCCCGCCGGTCGATCAACCAACCGGAGAAGAACCGTGGACCGATCCCGACCCGGACACGGCCTTAATAGTCATCGCCGCTGATGTCTTTCGAGATGTCACCTCCACATTGACTGATGGTTATCGGCCCATCGATTCATCCGTACTGGTGTTGACCGTCACTGAGTACCCGATTAATTTCGTCGCGACAATTGAGGACAGCCTTCAGATGGACATCATCATGAGTGTTGATCGTGCGACCATGGAGAAGCTGCAAGCCGATGGCCGGATAACATCCTTTACTCCAATCGCCACGAATCACCTCGTACTGGCCGTACCTGCTGGTAATCCTGGAGGAATAAAATCTCTGAAGGACCTCACCAAGCCTGAAGTACGACTCGCAGTCTGTGGGCCAGGTGATCCGTGCGGAGATCTGGCATCAGAACTCATTACGGCTTCTGGTTTGAGCATCACGCCGACGATGGTGGCCCAAAGCGTCTCTGACATCGTCATCGCTTTGATGGAGCATGAAGCAGATGCCGGGTTCGTTTTCGTCACCGACACCACCTTCCAGGAAGGGATTCTCGAAGTGGTGGATTTCGGGGCTATCTCAGGGGTCAATCTCTCCATTACCCACTATATTGCGGCAGCAAAAGACACACTCCTCCCCGAGATTGCCGATGCTGTCATGGCGTACTATCTTTCAGATGAAGCCAAGGAAACATTCGCGCGAGCAGGCTTCGGACCCGTATAACTAGGTACCTGAATTAATCTGCCTTAGAAACCGGAGCCAGAATTCTTATCAAAAATAAGGGAATAGACACTGTCCATTTGTGGCTATTGTGAATCAATAGGCATATGATGTGTCTGGGAGGAATAAGCCCAGGTCTTTCTTATTGGAGGGGCGCATGCCAGCACATATATCACAACGAGTTTATGATGGAACAACAGGGGGGTCGGTGCAAGGTGGCCGTCGTACCCATATCATCCAGATTCTTCGCGACACCAAAGAGCCCCTGTCGGTCGTACAGGTGGCAAATATGGTGGGCATTCATGCTAATACAGCCCGGTTTCACCTGGAGTCACTCGCTGACGCGGGACTGGCTGCCAGAGAGACTGAAGCCTCAGGTAAACCGGGGCGCCGTCGTATTCTCTATACCGGGATTCTTCCCAATCAAACCCACGAGCGCGCCCAAGGCTATCGGCTCCTCGCCCAGATTCTGACAGGTACGATCGCGTCGAAGTGCATCGCACTCAGTGATGAGATGTACGAGGTTGGCCGTCAGTGGGGAAGCTACCTGACCTCGCGGCCAGCACCCTTCGAGAAACTCGACGAAGCCGAGATTGATCAGAGAGTCATGGATAAGCTTGATGCGCTCTGGTTCGCCCCCGAGTCAGTTGCAGGGCCGCGCCCGCACATGCTCCTCCATAACTGCCCGTTCATTGACTCAGCCCGCGATGCTCCTCACGTTGTGTGCAGACTTCACGTTGGAATGATGAATGGTGCCTTGGAAGAACTGCGGTCAACCCAGCGTGTCATTGAACTGGAGTCCTTGGTTCAGGCCCATCTGTGCCGGGCTTGGCTTGGGCCAGCCGCAGAGGTTCAGGATCGGGAAGTTGCCATCATCTTGCCTGACACCACGGAGTAGAACCCGAATTGGTGGATGCGGCTTAGACAGCCGCTACACCTTCGTGCCGCGCCGTAAATAAGGCACGACGTAGAAGACGACTGTGAGAATCAGGAAAACGATGTATGCCCCAAAGAGCCACCAGAGCCCAAGGGTGTAACCCTTCAGCACCTGCAGCGACTCATCCAGATGCGACTGCATCGTGATGGCTCGATTGAAGACCTGAGGGATGAGAAAACCCCCATAGGCGCCGATGGCTGAGACGATCCCCAGGGCAGCCGATGTCTTGCGTTCAGTGGAAATCCCTGCAGAACTGAATTGGGCATCCCTCTGTCCCGCCTTATAGGCAAAGACCGTAGGAATCATTTTGTACATGGACCCATTGCCGGTTCCTGTGGCGATGAAGAGAACCATGAAGCAAGCCAGGAAGGCCCAGAAGCTGCCGGAGTGGGTAAGGGTCATGATCGAGCCCAGAGTTGCGGCAACCATCACGGCAAAGGCACTGACTGTCACGTACGCTCCGCCGACCCGATCAGCCAGCCGCCCGCCGAAGGGGCGTACCAGAGACCCGACGAGGGGACCCAGAAAAGCCAGCCCAACCCCGACGATCCCCAGATCAATGGTGGAGTACGCAGGGAACTGGTCTTTGATGAGTTTCGGAAAGGCACCCGCCAGGCCAATGAAGGAGCCGAATGTGCCGATGTAGAGCAAAGACAGCATCCACATGTGAGGGTCCTTGAGTGCTGCAATGTAGCCTTGAGAGTCGGTCTTAGCGCTGCTCAGGTTGTGCATGCCAAAGATGGCACCAAGGATTGCGATGACGATGAAAGGAATCCAGAACCAACCGGCAATCGGGAGGTTGACGATTCTGGGGCCTGTGCCGGTCACTGTTGCCGCTGTCAGAGTGATAATGATCGGGACGCTGAACTGAGCCACGGCGGCACCGATATTCCCCCCGGCAGCATTCAGTCCCAGAGCCCAGCCTTTGCGGCGCTGGGGGAAGAAGAAGGTGATGTTCGCCATCGACGATGCGAAATTGCCTCCGCCGAAACCACCGAGAGCAGCCACCAGGAGCATGACCGCATAGGACGTACCCCCAGTTCCATCTTCATGTGGATGGTTAGCGATCGCGAAGCTCATCGCTGTGGTGGGGATCAGAAGAAGAGCAGACGAGATGATAGTCCAGTTGCGCCCGCCAATTAAAGAGACCATGAAGGTGTAGGGAAACCGGAGGGTGGCACCCACCAAGGATGGAAGTGAGATCAGCCAGAATTGCTGAGAACTAGTGAAACTAAAGCCGTACCATCCGTTCAAAGAGACTACGACAATCGACCACAGTTGCCAGACAACAAATCCGAGAAATTCTGCATAAATTGAAAAGCCGAGGTTCCTCTTCGCGATTTTTCGACCCTGGCGGCTCCACTGGTCGCGATCCTCGGGATCCCAGCCGTCAATCCACCGCCCACGACGGAAAACGAGGTCTGCGGATAAACCGGATTGATGAGAAGATGTGGTCACGTATCGCCTTCCTGCTTGCCATACGCTGGTGTCCCAAGTCTTTTTGTTGTAAGAATTATTACTCAAAGAATGCGTTGCTGTCTAGGGTCGCTAAGCTGGTCTCATGGGCGGAATCCTGCATATTCGAGTAAGAACTCCGTACGAGGCCCAGTGCGCAGAAGAAGGCGGTGCGGACAGGCTCATTG
This sequence comes from Propionibacteriaceae bacterium, assembly GCA_009781325.1. Taxonomy (GTDB): domain Bacteria; phylum Actinomycetota; class Actinomycetes; order Propionibacteriales; family Propionibacteriaceae; genus WQYJ01. Next base: position 5,228 of record WQYJ01000079.1, read on the forward strand.
CGATGTCTGATGAGAACCTATCCCCTGAGCCCGAGACCGTCTCGAAGATACGCAAGGCATCCAGTGTTCATCTCCAGGTTCTCCTCCAACTGCGAACCAGCTATGACACCGACGGCGCGGAGGTGACCAGACTTAAGGGGTTAGCCTCGTCGTACTTGGACGCCGGTGCTGATTCCTTCCAGTTCGGTTTCCTAAATGCGATGGCTGAGCTTGATCGCGGAGTATGTACGGAGCTAGCTGGCGACCAGTGGTGGAACTGGACCTTGACCAGAGCAATTGACCATGCCCTGAATCAGCAACGCGCCTGGGCGGACATATGGTCCTTGCCGCGGCTCGAGTCCGTGATGACGGCAGGATGCGCCCGAGAGGTGGAACAGGGACTTGATCACATTATTGCTGCCGGCGACGAGCGTCTTATCGTCGCCGGAGACCTCCTCACCGAACACATCCCCTGGCTGATCCGAGGAGGGTTGCGCCAGTTCTACGTCGAACCACAGTCGATGTCGGCTCCCATCGTACGCGCTTGGCGCCGCCTCATCGACGAGGAAACTGCCCGCTTAGGCTGAGCCTGAATCCACCGATCCATGCCTACTACGCGTCACTAGCTGAGTGCGCTGGCTGCGTTGCCACCGCTCGGCAGGCGTCCAGCCTGCCTTCGCGGTGGTCGCCTTGCCAGCACACCCATCTAGTGCCGCTCGTTACGGCAGCGATCGGTGGATTCATGCTGAGCCGCATCGTCGCAGGTGGGTGCTAAGACTAGGAAGTGGTGTTGGGTCTTTCGCCGTTGCGGATGCCAAGCCACTGAAGAAGGATGGCGGCGCCTGGGAGGGCGAGGCAGGCGACGGGGACCCACAGGTCCAGAGTTACTGCGAAGTTGTAGCTCAAGCTATACATGAACATCTGGATGAAAAAGACCACTCCGAGTATTCCTAGGATGATGGAACACGTTGCTTGGAGCTGTTTGACCCTAAATCTCACGCGGGTTGCCAGGAGGAAGGGAGCAGCGATGAGTACGATGAGAGGCAGCCAGACATTCACCGTAGCGACGATGGCACTGACCACCATAACGATGAGTAGGGGAGGGTACGCCGCCTGGATGCAGTCCCGAGGAGAAACCGGATAGATCGGTTTAGCCGGAACCATAGAAGCATCAGGAGGAGCCCAAGAAGCTGCAGTAGGAGTCGCTGGAATGATCCGGAAAGGCTCGTAGGGAACGCGCCCCGATGAGCCAGCAGGCGCATTCACCGCAACCGTACTTGTAGCATCCCCAGAGGTCATCAGTGATGCCACCGTGGAAAACGCCTGGTGAGGATCCCGTGCATCTTTGATGATCGGAACAATCGCTTCCAAAGGTTTTCCCTGGCCCGTAGGCTGGAATCCATCAGGTGGCATAGGTGGGGCTGGAGGCAGAGCAGGAGGCACTGGAGCAGGTGCAAGGCTCAGCGCCTCGGCCGGCTCAGCAAAGCCCGCAGGACGTGCTGCCGGAGCGTACCTTGGTCCGTCTTTCCATGTGGCCATACCTTGTATTGTATCGTGCGTTGAGAGGTGATAGTTTTCGGGGATGGTGTATGAGGTGAACAAGAGATAGGCTAGGTGTGTCGCGAAGCTCCCACGCAACGGTGCTTTGTGGGAAGCAGAGGTACTCGACAGAATGCACAAGGACTTACCCGTGAAGGTAGTCTTATTCAAGGTAAGGAAGTGAGGTGGGCTCATGCCAACAGGCAAGGTACGTTTTTATGACACCGAAAAGGGATTCGGTTTCATCGTCAAAGACGATGGCGGTGATGTCTATGTTCGTGCCTCGGTTCTGCCCGCTGGGGTGGCGACACTCAAGCCTGGTCAGCGCGTTGAGTTCGGTGTAGCTGACGGACGCAAAGGAGAGCAAGCTCTCTCCTTGACTCTCCTCGAAGTCCCGGAGTCACTCTCCAAGGCGCAGAGGAAGTCCACTGAACAACTGACGATCATTACCGAAGACCTCATCAAGCTGCTCGATTCTATTGGCAACGGCTATCGTCGAGGCCGCTATCCCGACCCGAGGCTGGCGGAAAAACTCGCCCATATGCTTCGAGGGTTTGCCTCCGAACTAGAATTGTGACCATGGCTCACAAGATTGACACGGTGGCAGGCGCTGCCATTGACTTAGCCCGCGAGGCGGCCTTGGCTGAGGCTGGCCCCAATCAGGTTGGTGATCATCTTGGTGTTCTCGCCGAAGGCGAGCGTGAAGTTACCCACATCTTTGCCTGTCTGCACCCTGGTTATCTGGGATGGCATTGGGCAGTCACTGTTGTCCGAGTGCCTAGGGCGCGTACCGCCACCATCAACGATGTCGTACTGCTGCCAGGTAAAGATGCACTGCTGGCACCGAAATGGATTCCCTGGTCAGAGAGGATCGAGCCAGGCGATGTCGGGCCTGGCATGCTCATGGCAACCCCGCCGGAGGATCCGCGGCTCGAACCTGGTTATTCAGCGGGAGCTGACCCGAAGACACCGGAAGAGGCAGTCGAAATCAGAGCGGTCGTACGAGAACTCGGGCTTGGGCGGTCTCGGATCTTGAGTAAAGAGGGCCGCGACCTCGCCTGTGAGAGATGGCTGAGCGCCCATGGTCCCGACACAGCCGAGGCGAAGCATGCCCCGGCTCCATGCTCAACCTGCGGGTATCTCATTCGTCTGCGCGGTGAACTTGGGGCAGCATTTGGGGTCTGTGCCAATGCCTACGCTGGTTGCGACGGCCAGGTTGTCAGCATTGAGTACGGCTGCGGAGCCCATTCCGATGTTGTTGAAGATAAGCGTGGGGTCGATCTTCCGCCGCTGCTCTGGGATGATTCGGTCGATATGGTCAATACCGCTGTTTCAGTCTTCGACTGAGTGACTTGTTCGCAATTCTTTTAGCGATTCCTCTAAAGCCGTTTGGATTCTCTCGTTGCGTATTCTGCGGTAGCGATGTAGGGCTGTGAACGGAATTAAGATCAATCCAATGGCTGTGCCAGTGGCAACAACATAAAGCCATATCCCGCCCAGGTCGCCCCAAATCCAGATCACTGTGGCAGCACCGAAGAGAGTCGTACCAATGATTGATGCAGTGAATGCCGAAGCATCCAGTGGTACAACAGGTGCTTGCTGGAGCAGTGGACGCTGGTCAGGGGAGATCTCGCTCACCCTTCCAGAGTACAGGGAATCTTCTTAGGAATCATCTGCTGACTCGGGAGAACCCTTCGGCAGGCATCTTGATTTCTTTCGCATCGGTCTGCTTGTCGGCTCACGCACGTAGCGCCGCTTTTTACGACAATGATCTGCGGATTCAGGGGTATCTAGATGTCATTCAGGTGAACTAGAGTGAACTCATGGTGCAAAAATCTCCTCGAATGGCGTCATCAGCGCCGCCATCAGCATCGGTCGGTCCGCCAGTTCTCAATCGCTTCTTCTTCATCTCTGCTCGTGGCTCGAGTCTGACCAGAGAA
>WQYJ01000080.1 GCA_009781325.1 Propionibacteriaceae bacterium
CGCAGCCGTGCAAGCCCTCGACAGGTGGATCAGTTGGGCTCGACGATGCCGGATACCATCATTTGTGAAACTACAGAAAAGGATCGTGAAACACCGATCCCGGATCCTCGCCGCGATCGAACTGAATCGCCCCGGTGTGTCCGGAGAGTGTTTAGTTTGGCATTCCGACTCCGATGAGGGTGTCGTTGTGGATAGCATAGTGCAGGTTTTCTGCATCGACGGGTGACATGTCGTCGCAGTATTCGTAGAGACGGTGGTGGTTGAACCAATCCACCCATTCCGCGGTGGCATATTCGACCTGGTCAACGGTTTTCCAGGGACGCCGAGGTTTGATCACTTCGGTCTTATAAAGCCCGTTGATGGTCTCAGCTAAAGCGTTGTCGTAACTATCACCAACGGACCCCACCGATGGGGTTATTCCTGCGTCCATGAGTCGTTGACCGTAGCGGAGGGAGGTGTATTGGCTGCCTCGATCTGAGTGTGCCACTAAGGCGGTCAGATCACTATGGCCTTCACGTTCTCGAATCCAGATCGCTTGCTCGAGTGCGTCGAGAACAAGGTCGGTGGTCATGGAGGTGGCCACCCGCCAGCCTAGTATTCGTCGAGCAAACGCGTCGATGACGAACCCAACATAGACCCATCCGATCCAGGTGCGCACATAGGTAATATCAGCAACCCACAGTTGGTTAGGGGCTGTGGGAGTGAAGTTACGATCCACATAATCACCAGGCAGTGGATTCGCCGGATCACTGATGGTGGTTCGGCAACTGAATCCCCGGTGAGCACCGCGTATCCCCAAGTCACGCATCAGTCTTTCCACTGTGCATCTCGCGACAGGGATGCCTTCACGGTTCAGGGTCAACCAGATTTTCCTGGCCCCATACACACGATAATTTGAGTCATAGACCCGAGTAATCTCGGTCTTCAACACCTCATCGTTGCGTTGGTGGCGGCTGGGGTGTTTGCCTCGCCACTCATAGTAAGTGGATGGGGCGATGGGTATCCCGAACTGGGTTAGTACGGCACACATCGGCTCGACGCCCCACCGAAGCTCACCAGGGGTCTGGTGGTCTTTATGCTCATGAATGAAATCCACGATCACAGTCCTGGCCGGTCGATCTCGGCCGCGAAGAAAGCCGAGGCAGCCTTGAGGATAGCGTTGGCGCGACGCAGTTCAGCATTCTCCCTCTTCAACCGTTTCACCTCTACCGACTCCTCACTAGTCACACCAGGACGCTGCCCAGCATCAACCTCTGCTTGGTGAACCCAGTTCCGAATCGTCTCACCAGTACCCACCCCCAGCAACTCAGCGACCCGGATCACCGCCGCCGTATCCGAGGAATACTGATCCCTGGACTCCCGATACATTCTGACCGCCCGATCCTTAAACTCAGGCGAATACCTATTATGTGTGTTCGACATGACTCCAACCTTCCTTTCAATCACAAAACAAACTCAAGTCTCCGGACACACCGGGGCGATTCAAACAACCGTCCACTGAAATGCTTAGGCTGGTACACCCCAGCAGAAGCCTTCAACCACCAACTAGAATTACTGGCAAACGTCACTGTTGCACTTCCAAATTGAATTCGGCTCCTACCTACTGCTGGCATCTTGAACCAGTCCTATCTCGCCCTACATACTTGTTAATCTAAAACAGTTACCTGTCTCAAGTAAGTCTGACAGAGAGGGTATCCCTGCCCGCACATGTGCACATGAGTAGTGGACTAGGTATTTGAACGTGACCGAGAACACTTCTGGACGGAAATGCCCGCTCATCCCATGTCCGCTGCGCCATCGACACCATGGTCTCCGCGCTGACCTGGATGGACACCAAGTACCCCACCTACGCCAACAACTAACCCCCCCAGCCCCTGGGGACACTTACGTGAGCTACATCGCCCACTTTGCTCACCTAAACGTCCCCACGTGGGAGATCAGTGGGGGTCTTTGTCGGTTGGGATGGGTTCAGTTTCGTCTCTTTGGGTTCTTAGGACACAATTGTTCCTATGGCTAAAGCGCGTTCACCGATTATGCGGGTCTCTCACCTAAAAAAGGCTTATGGGGATCATGTTATCGTCTCCGATTTTTCACTAGAGGTCTGGCCTGGGGATGCCATTGCTCTGACAGGGAGAAATGGTGCCGGCAAGTCGACGATTCTTCGGTGCTTGGTGGGTGCTGAGAGGGCTGATGACGGCACTATTGAGATCGACGGAATCCCTATGCGTGAGTCGGATCCCAAGGTACGCGCTGCGATGGCCACTGTTATTGACGACCTGGATTTCTTCCCAGACCTGTCGGTGGTCGAGCACCTCGACCTTCTCGCGCGGGCCTATGGTCTGCCCGATCCCGAGATTGCCGTTGACTCGATTCTGGGCGAAGTTCTGCTCGTACCGCAATCAGGCCAGCTTCCCGGAACACTATCCTCCGGCCAGCGCCGCCGCCTAGCCCTCGCGACTGCGTTCGTACGGCCGCGCAAGGTTCTTGTCCTCGATGAGCCAGAACAGCGTCTCGATGTTGAAGGTGTCGAGTGGCTGGCAGGGCGTCTCAAAGAAGAACGTGAACAGGGTCTGGCTATTATCATGGCAAGCCACGAACCGAAGCTAGTCGAGGTCGTAGCCACCAAGACGATCCATGTAGGCGGTGCCCGCAATGGCTAAGAAGCGCCGATCCCCCCAGGGGTACATGGCGAAGCCGAAACCTGAGCCAATCCAGGAAGCGCCCCCGGAAGAAGAAGAAACAGATGACCTGGTGATCGAAAACACTTCGACTACCCAGGTCTACGCTGACCTGCCGAAGTGGGAACACAGCCTGGTTGATCTCACACCTGAACCTGTTTCGGAGCGTGATCTGAGAGATTTGATCCGCGATTGGCGCCGGGGGAGAGCCACAACCAATCTGCGCCAAGTCCTTGCTGACGGGTACGTCACCGTCTTCGCTGTGGTGATCATCGTCGCCATGCTGGGCGGGGCGGTGTGGCAGGCTCAAGCTGCTGCCGCCCATTGCGAAACCGATGCCTGTACGGTCGGGCGTACCCTGCTTCCCTGGGTAACAATGAGTGCCGCTTTTGCACTCACAGCGATGGCTTCGCGGGTTTTCGGCCCCGTTGTTGCCTCAGCCGCCGAAGGCTTCTGGCTGATGGACGCCCCGATTCGCCGTGGGCGTCTTCTGTGGAAGCGCCTTGTTTCTGTTGTTCTCGTTGTCGCTGGAATTGCAGCAGCAATCGGCGGGCTCTTGGCGGCATTGACGGGCTACCAACTCACTGATATCTGGCACTGGGCTGTGGCGATGGGCGTGGGAGCAGCAGCTCTGACTGCCTTTGCGGCAGCGGAGCAGACCTGGGGTCGTACCTGGATCATCTCAGGGATTCAATGGCTGCTCGGACTGGCGGCTGTGGCCGTACTCTTCGTTATCGTCAGTGTGGCGGCTGGTTGGTTCGGCTTCACTATTCCTCACATCGGTGCGATGTGGGTTGTCTGGGTCGGGGTAGTCGGCGGTATTCTGCTGATCGTTGGCGGCGCCATCGCGCTGATTCGGCTCGGGATGATTCACCGTGCCCGCCTGGTCTCCGGAGGTACGCTCGTCTCCGGTATGCAGGGAGCAGCTTTCGCCATGGACTTCGGCCTGATGCGCGATATCCTCGTCGAACGCGCCGCTAATACGCGCGGATATGTACGACCCATGCGCGGACGAGGAGTGGGGTCCTCGGCGCTGGTGTGGCGCGAGGTTCAGCGGCTCTGGAGGTATCCCCGGAGGATCATGCTGATCCTGGCAAGCCTGGTGGTTCCCTATGCTGTGGGGGCTCTGGGGTTCAACACCTTCTCACCGTTTATCTCCTCTCTTGTCCTGCTGATCGGCTTCGTTCCCATGCTTGACTCCATGCGAGTCATGACGCGTACGAAGGGCTTGGCTCGTACTCTTCCGCTGTCGAACCCCCAGATCAGAAAGGCGATGTCCACCGTGCCGATCGGAATCGCGGTGGTGTGGGCCTTAGCAACAGCACCCGCCTTCTGGGGAATCGGCACAGGTGCCGCTGTTGAAGACCTACCGGCAGCATTCACCACAGCCGCCCTCACCGCTGCTGCGGGTCTGCTCGCAGCAATCCGATGGGTAACCGGCAAATCCGCCAACTACTCGGCACCCATGATGCAAACCGGCTTCGGTGCCATGCCCCCTGGGTTGATCTTCAACCTCTTCCGCGGCATCGACATCGTCGTACTAGTCACCGGACCAATGCTCCTAGGGTGGCCCTGGTGGGTCTCAGCGATCATCGCCGTCATCGTAGGCATCGCACTATCCGGGTTCTACTCCATGGAAGAAATGCAAGCCATGCAAGAAGACATGCAGAAAGAAAAAGCCCGTACCGGCGGTGCCGGCGGCGGAGGTCTCTTCAGCCCCAAACCCCCACCCGCACCCCCAGCAACCAAGCAGAAGATAGCCCCTCCCAAGGGCTACCGAACCCCGCCAGTGATCAAGTAATCCACTTCCCCGCGTCCACTTCCCCGCGTCCGCCTCCCCGCGTCCGCCTCCCCGGGGCCGCCTCCCCGCAGCGGCTCCCGCCAGCCTCCTCTGTCCTGCGGTGGGTTTTGCCCCCATCCTCTGTCCTGTGGTGGGTTTTGTCGCCCATTTATGACAAAACCCACCGCCGGAAGGTGGATGCACTGTGTTGTCACTGATCCGACCATGAGAACTCTCTTTTGAAGATGCTCTGATCGCACAAGAAGCACAGGTCAATGATTCGCTGCCGCTGTGGACCTTTGATATCAAGCTCGCCCGGCAGCATGCCCATACAAAATTAGTTCAAGATTAAACTTGCGTGTTCTTGGTTTTGTGTGGCAGAATCATCAGGTTGCTCCGGAGAGCATTCGCTGAGCGCGCGCCCAACCGCGCTTAGGTGGAGCTCAACGGTCCCGATCACCGATCGGAATCCACCCACTAGGAATTCAAGGGCTGAATGCGGGCTCAAGCTCGCGACACGCCCGACCACGGGGGCCGGAGGACGGCATAGCTCAATGTGAGCTGTGTCAAGCGACAACTGGAGGCAACTCCGGTGGAGCAGAGAGAGAAGGAACTGCCGTGGCGGGACAAAAAATCCGCATCAGGCTTCGGGCCTATGACCATGAGGTCATCGATCTGCCGGCGCGCAAAATCGTCGATAACGTGACTCGTACCGGTGCTAAGGTTGCCGGCCCTGTGCCGTTACCGACAGAAAAGAATGTGTTCTGTGTAATACGTTCACCACATAAATACAAGGATTCCCGGGAACACTTCGAGATGAGGACTCACAAGCGTTTGATCGACATCCTCGATCCGACGCCCAAGACTGTGGACTCCCTCATGCGCCTCGACCTTCCCGCTGGTGTTGACATCGAGATTAAGCTTCCCTGAGGTCAATGATGAATAAAGAACGAAACGTTAAAGGGATCCTCGGCCGCAAGCTCGGGATGACCCAGATTTGGGATGAAAACAACAAAGTCATCCCTGTGACCGTGATCGAAGCCGGTCCCTGTGTTGTGACACAGGTACGCACACCTGAGCGCGACGGCTACTCCGCCGTACAGCTCGGTTTCGGCCAGATCAAAGCCAAGAAGGTCACCAAGCCGGCTAAGGGCCACTTTGAAGCCGCTGATGTCACCCCTCGGCGTCACCTCATGGAGATTCGTACTGCTGATGCAGACCAGTACGAACTCGGTGCAGATGTGACAGCCGATATCTTCGCCGCTGCGGAGATCGTGGATGTCATCGGTGTAACCAAGGGTAAGGGCACCGCCGGTGTTATGAAGAGGCATGGCTTCTCCGGTCTCGGCGCTGGTCACGGCGTCCACCGCAAGCACCGCTCACCGGGCTCTATCGGCCAGTGTGCAACACCATCACGGGTGTTCAAAGGTACGCGGATGGCCGGGCATATGGGTACTCAGCGTAGGACCATCATGAATCTCACCATTGCTCGTGTTGACACCGAGCGCGGACTGATCCTGGTCAAGGGTGCAATCCCTGGTCCTAAGAACAGTCTCGTCGTCGTACGCACTGCAGCCAAGAAGGGAGCATGATCATGTCAAAGATTAAGGTCGACATCCTGGCTTCCGAGGGTAAGAACACCTCTGTGACACTTCCTTCCGAAGTCTTCGGCCGCGATGTCAACGTACCGCTGATCCACCAGGTTGTTGTCGCTCAGTTGGCAGCCGCCCGCCAGGGTACGCATGCCACCAAAACACGCGGAATGGTTTCCGGCGGCGGCGCCAAGCCTTGGAGGCAAAAGGGTACGGGCCGCGCCCGTCATGGCTCGCGCAGAGCCCCCCAGTGGAGAGGCGGCGGAGTCGTCTTCGGCCCGCAACCGCACTCCCATGCACAACGCACTCCGAAGAAGATGATCGCCGCAGCCCTGTATTCAGCGCTGTCTGAGCGTCTGAGTGACTCCAAGCTCTTCGTCGTTGAGTCCATCACCACCGATGCTCCTTCAACGAGTAAGGCTCTGCAGGCACTGAGCGTCATCGGCGATTACAAATCAGCTTTGGTTGTTCTTCATCGTGATGAGGACATCGCTTGGCTGTCGCTGCGCAACGTGCCTTATATTCACGCTATCGCAGTGGACCAGCTCAACACCTATGATGTGATCGCTAATGAGGTCATCGTCTTCACCAAGGCCTCCCTGGACGAATTCCTCGTCTTGTCAGCGCCCGCTAAGACCGTTGAAGAAGACGGCGAAGCCAAGCCGGCCAAGGCCGCTAAGAAGGTTAAGGCTGCAACTCCGCTCGAGGTGGCTGACGAAGCCCCGGTTGCTGAGGTCGTCGAAGAAGCCCCTGTTGCGCAGGTCGTCGAAGAGACTCCCGCAGTAGAGGTCGTCGAAGAGGCCCCGGCTGAAGAGACCCCTGTTGAAGAGGTCGCCGAGGAAGCCGCTCTCGAAGAGCCAGTCGAGGAAGCACCCGTTGAAGCCGCTGCGCAGGAAGCCCCTGCGCAAGAGGCCCCAGCCGCAGACGCCGAGTTCGGTGAAGGCTCCTATCGCGGTGACACCCCACCTGAGGGCTTCGAGATCAAAGGGAAGATCGCTTCCAAGCTCTTCCACACCCCGACGTCGCCGTACTACAAGCGGACCTCCGCAGACGTATGGTTCAACAGTGAAGAGGCTGCCATCAGCGCTGGCTTCACCAATGTGACGGAGAAGAAGAAGTGAACGAGCAGCAAATTCAGTTGAAGATCACCGATCCGCGTGACATTCTGCTGGCCCCTGTGGTTTCAGAGAAGTCCTACACCCGCATCGATGAAAACAAGTACACCTTCCTGGTTGACCCCAGGGCCAACAAGACTCAGATCAAGATCGCAGTCGAGAAGGTCTTCAATGTTCAGGTCATCCAGGTGAACACAGTCAATCGCGCTGGCAAGAAGCGCCGTACTCGTTATGGGTTCGGTCGCCGCGCTGATACGAAGCGAGCCATCGTGACTCTGGCCGACGGTCAGTCGATCGATCTGTTCGGCTCTGGAACGGAAGTGAGATAACTCATGGCAATCCGTAAATACAAGCCGACCACCCCGGGTCGTCGCGGCTCCTCGGTGTCGGACTTCTCTGAGGTCACCAGGTCGAGGCCCGAAAAGTCGCTGACTGCACCCAAGCCGAAGACCGGCGGGCGTAACTCCCAGGGGCGCATCACCACCCGCCACATTGGCGGCGGTCACAAGCAGGCCTATCGCATCGTCGACTTCAAGAGGTACGACAAGGATGGTGTCCAGGCGAAGGTCGCTCACATCGAGTACGATCCCAACCGCACCGCTCGTATCGCTCTGCTCCACTACCTTGATGGCGAGAAGCGCTACATCATCGCTCCGAAGGATCTGCGTCAAGGCGATCGCGTGGAGTCAGGTGTGGAAGCCGACATCAAGCCCGGCAATAACCTCCCACTGCGCAATATCCCCGTTGGTACCCTCGTACACGCGGTGGAGTTGAGGCCAGGAGGCGGTGCCAAGATGGGGCGCTCCGCTGGTGCGTCGATCCAACTCGTTGCCCGTGAAGGCAAGTACGCCACGCTGCGTATGCCCTCGGGTGAAATGCGCATGGTGGATATCCGCTGCCGCGCCACCGTGGGTGAGGTCGGCAACGCTGAACAGTCCAACATCAACTGGGGTAAGGCCGGCCGTATGCGCTGGAAGGGTGTACGCCCGACCGTTCGCGGCGTGGTGATGAACCCAGTGGATCACCCGCATGGCGGTGGTGAGGGTAAGACCTCCGGCGGCCGTCACCCAGTTAGCCCCTGGGGTAAGACCGAAGGTCGTACTCGTAACAAGAACAAGGCATCGAGTCGCCTGATTATCCGTCGCCGCAAGTCCGGTAAGAAGCGCTGAGAAGGAGGGATGACATGCCACGTAGTTTGAAAAAGGGTCCATTTGTTGATGGCCACCTGATGAAGAAGGTGGATGATCTCAATACCAAGGGATCGAAGACCGTCATCAAGACCTGGTCACGTCGGTCGATGATTATTCCCGACATGCTCGGCCACACCATCGCCGTTCATGACGGTCGTAAGCACGTTCCGGTGTTCATCACTGA
>WQYJ01000081.1 GCA_009781325.1 Propionibacteriaceae bacterium
AACAGTGGTCACATGGGCACCTAGGCGCCTCCATAGTTCTGTATCACCCCCGGAGGCTAAGCCATCCATGTCGGTTCCGCGCAACTCGCCTGCAAGATCGTAGGTTGCCATGTGGTCCTCCTATGTCAATGTTGATCCAGCTTAGTCCACGACCACCAGAATGTGGGCGGGCTGGGCAGGATAGAGAGAAACGAAAGCCTGGGAACCCCATGTCCACTGCTTTCCAGTTAAGAGATCGCGCACCACCACCGGAGCATCATCGCCGACTCCCAGCGCTCCTCGGTCCAGATAGATTTCTGCATCCTGACCAGTGATGGGATCCAAGGTGATGACCACAAGTATGCGGTCTGCTTGGTCGGTCTTCGAGAATGCCATGACCTTCTCATTGGAAGTTCCATGGAATTTGATGGTACGAAGACGCTGCAGTGCGCGGTGATCGCGTCGTACCTGATTCAACAGCGTGATCAACTCATTCAGGTTAGGTTCGCTGCTGTAGTCGCGTGGACGGTACTCGTACTTTTCAGAGTTGAGATACTCTTCACGCCCAGGTACGGGTGCATGCTCGAAGAGTTCAAACCCGGAATATACTCCCCAGGTTGGTGATGTCGTGGCAGCAAGGATCGCCCGGATAGCGAACCCAGCCTGGCATCCATCCTGGAGATAGAGCGGGTTAATGTCAGGTGTGTTCACGAAGAAGTTGGGCCGATAGAAGGGAGCCATTTCCTGGGAGAGCTGGTTGAGGTATTCCTCGATCTCCCATTTCTCCGTACGCCAGGTGAAGTAGGTGTACGACTGTTGGAAGCCGACCTTGCCCAGGGAATGCATCATCTCTGGTCGGGTGAAAGCCTCAGCAAGGAAGAGAACCTCCGGATGGCGTTCGCGCATCTTTGTCAGAAGCCATTCCCAGAACTGGACGGGCTTAGTATGAGGATTGTCGACCCTAAAGATCGTCACACCCTTGTCGACCCAGAATTCAATCAGGCGCAGACACTCATGATAGATGCCCTGGGGATCACGATCGAAGTTGAGCGGATAGATGTCCTGATACTTCTTGGGAGGGTTCTCCGCATAGGCGATCGTACCGTCGATCCGCGTAGTAAACCACGCAGGGTGATCGGTGACCCACGGGTGATCCGGAGATGCTTGGAGAGCGAAGTCGAGGGCGACTTCCAGACCGACACTGTGAGCCTTGGCGACAAAGCGAGCAAAGGAATCGAAGTCTCCAAGATCGGGATGGATGGCATCATGGCCGCCTTCAGCATTGCCGATCGCCCAGGGTGAACCAGGATCGCCGGGTTCGGGAGTCAAGGTGTTGTTCTTGCCTTTGCGGAATTGGGTTCCGATGGGATGGATGGGCGGCAGATAGATAACATCGAAGCCCATGGCCGCGACAGCTTCTAGGCGCTCAGCGGCGGTGTCGAATGTCCCCGAAACCCAGGTGCCATCCGGGAGTTGATAGGCGCCTTGGGAGCGAGGGAAGAACTCGTACCACGACGAGAACAGAGCCTGTTCACGATCAACCCACAGGGGGAAATCAGCCGTGGGGGTCACGAATTCACGGATGGGATACTTGGTGATCAAAGCATTGAAGTTCGATGAATCCAAGAGGTCTTGCAGGGCTTCCGCAGGGGAAGAAGGCGAGAAGGCTGCCGCGTAACTGGCAAGCATCGCTGCATCCTCAGGATGTGTTGCACCGATATAGGCAATGGTACGGGTCAGTAAATCCTCGCCTTCGAGGCGTACCAATTCAAGGTCTATTCCAGCGGGAACCTTCACCTCGGCATTGTGGTGCCAGGTAGCCCAGGGGTTGGACCAGGCCTCGACGCGGAAGGTCCATGCTCCTTCGGCATCCGGAGCCACCCATGCTTGGTAGATGTCCAGTCCGTGAGGCCAGATTTGAGGCATGGGTGTGGAGATGGTTCTGCCATCGGGTGCAGTGAGCACAACAGTGGCACCCAAAGCGTCGTGGCCTTCTCGAAAGACTCTCGCTGTCACGGGGAAGGATTCACCAACCACAGCCTTCGCAGCATAGATGCCGCCTTCGATTACGGGCTCGACTTTCACTACAGGAATACGCCCGATCCCGCGCGGTAAACCAGGGGTGCGAGGAGAAAGATCGACCGTTGGCGGCGCGGCAGAGACGCTGCCGGGGGTCTGGCTTACCGTCTTGGTAGATGGCTTTCTTGCCTTGACTGTCGACTTTGAGTGCGGCGTGGAGTTCATGGAATCAATCTACCGGTTGAACTGGCTCGCCTCAATGGTGATTCAGCTACAACAGGCACGATTGCTTGCATCAGTACTGCTGTGTGCGGCAGGAGGGTCAGGGTGTCTCCAGGTAACAGTTTCGTACCTGAAACAGGGAATTCATCATCCTCACCGGTGTGGAGAAGGACATGGTAGGCGCTTCCCCACGCTTTACCGGGAAGAGTGATCTCCAAGTCCTGCGATCCGGCATACATCCAGTAGATAAAGGCTTCCTTATCAGTCGAGGAATACATCCCCAACAACTTGCGCGTCGAGTCATGCCAATCGGCTTCACCCATCTCGCCGGAGGTTCCATTCAGCCACGCCAGTTCGGGGCGGTTAAGCGAGTTGCCCTTGGCATCCATGACATCGACGCGATGCTTGAATGACTGCGGCGCTAGAGCGTCATGGGCGGCGCGCAAACAGGTCACAACACCGAGGAAGTTAGTCATCTCATCCCAGGTGTCTTCCTCAGCCCAGGAGGCCCAGGAGATGGGGGAGTCCTGACAGTACGCATTGTTGTTCCCCTGTTGGCTGCGGCCAAACTCATCTCCAGCAGCGATCATGGGAACACCATGGGCAAGGACGAGTGTCATTAAGAAATTGCGTACTTGACGCTGGCGCAGGGCAATGATCGTTTCGTCATCGGTTTCACCTTCGACACCATGGTTCCAGGAACGGTTGTCGTCAGTACCGTCGCGATTGTTTTCATTGTTCGCATCGTTGTGTTTGTTGTTGTAGGTAACCAGATCGCGCAGAGTGAACCCATCATGACAGGTGATGAAGTTCACTGAATCCGTCACTGAGCGTCCCTCCGATTCGAAGAGATCCGGTGAGCCGCACATACGAGCGGCCAGTTCCTGAACCCCCGGGGTCGCTCCGCGCCAATAGTCGCGCAGGTAGTCTCTGAACCGGCCGTTCCATTCCGCCCAACCAGGTCCCCAGGCTCCAAGCTGGTAGCCGTAGGGTCCAACATCCCAGGGCTCTGCTATGAACGTGATGTGGCTAAAGCTGGGGTCTTCGGTGAGAGCCTTCTTGATGGGGTGATTGTGGTCCACATGATGGTTGGCATCGCGGATCAGGGTCGTGGCGAGATCGAAGCGGAACCCGTCGATTCCCATTTCATGTGCCCAATAGCGAATGGAATCCAAGACCATCCTCAACACACCCGGCTGGGAGGTATCCACGGAGTTTCCGCAACCGGTGACGTCGTAGTCGTCGTACATATTCTCGGTCAGGCGGTAATAACCAGCGTGATCGATGCCCCTGAATGCCAGGGTGGGACCTTCGTGGTTTCCTTCACCTGTGTGGTTGTAGACCACATCAAGAATGAGTTCGATGTCCGCCTTATGCAGGGCTGAGACCATGTCTTTGAACTCATCAACCTGCTCGCCCATGGTTCCTACCGAGGTGTACGCAGCATGCGGGGCAAAGAATCCCATGGTGTTATAGCCCCAGTAGTTGCTGAGCCCGGCGCGTACGATGAAAGGTTCTGAGACGAAGTGGTGGATGGGAAGTAGCTCGATAGTGGTCACACCGATGGACTTGAGGTGATCGATGATGGCAGGGTAGGCCAAACCAGCGTACGTGCCACGCAAGTGCTCGGGAACCAGAGGATGTCGCAGGGTGTATCCCTTGACATGAGTTTCGAGAATGATTCTCTTGTGCGGTTCCACCCGTGTCGTCAGCGGCGTGGGAGGAGGTGAGGCAGCCACCACCACAGACAACGGCACCGCAGCCGAAGAATCGGTGGCATCTGGCAGGTAATCCGACTCAGATGTGTGGTCATGGATCGGCCCAGAATAGTCCACACCACCAGTAATGGCCTTGGCATAGGGATCGAGCAACAGACGGGCTGGGTTGAACCTCTGACCTGTTCGAGGCTCCCACAACCCATGGACGCGGAAACCGTAGAGTTGCCCTGCCTGGATCCCCGGCACATGAACACTCCAGACACCACCGTCTACCAAGTCCATATCGACATTGGATTGCTCGCGGTCCCGTGAAACCAGAGCGAGTTCAACTCGTGTTGCACGAGGAGCCCACAATGCGAAACTTGCACCGTGGTGATCAAGCGTTGCGCCCAGCCGGATGGAATCCGGTGGAGTCGGGAGATCCAGGTGGGTCATGTTGTCCTAGGGGTTGTGACACATATCAGATCAACCATACCGTGTCTGGGGGGCAAACCCACGGCATATGAGCCGAGTTAATGAGATTCGACCTAGAGGCGACATAGCGAGGTGCGGACTGGTTGAATAGTCCTATGAGTTTTGATCCTCGAGCCCGTCATGAGGAACTGTGTCTACTGCTGAACCATTACCGCTGGGAATACTATGTTTTGGATGCTCCGACCATACCAGACGCAGACTTCGATGCGCTGATGGGGGAACTGGAGAAGCTCGAAAAGGATCACCCAGAATTTGTCACCCCCGACTCGCCAACACAGGTTGTTGGACCTGGAGCTGACCGGAGTTTCACCGAAGTTAACCACCCTTCACCGATGCTGAGTCTGGACAATGCTTTCTCTATGGATGAGGTACGAGCCTGGAGTAACCGCATGGTGTCCCTGGCCGGGGCAGATGCGCTGGCAGCGTCGGGCTACATGTGTGAAATGAAGATCGATGGGGTCGCTATTGACCTGGTTTATGTCGATGGGATTCTGCTGCGGGGCGCCACCCGAGGAAATGGACGCGTCGGAGAGGATGTCACCGCGAATATCGGTACAATCAATCAGATTCCTCACCGCCTGGCGCAACCCATGCCAGGAACCCTGGAAGTACGCGGTGAGGTCTTCATGGAGCTGGCTGGGTTTAATGAACTGAACGATTCACTGATTGATGAGGGAAAGAAGCCTTTTGCGAACCCGCGTAATGCTGCGGCAGGATCGATCCGACTCAAGGACCCTGCCGTCAGTGCCGCTCGGCCGCTGTCCTTTCTCTGTCATGGAATCGGGGTGTCCAAAACCGAGATTTCATCGCTGTCAGGTGCCTATGACATCCTCAAGGCTTGCGGCTTGCCCACCTCTGATCGTGCACTGCGCGTGGATACCTTCGAGGAGGTCATGGCCTATATCGCCGACCTTGGAGTCCAACGCCACCTGCTGAGCCACGAAATCGATGGGGCAGTGGTGAAGATCGATCGGATTTCTCTTCAAAAAGACCTCGGTTTCACAGTACGAGCCCCGCGCTGGGCTATCGCCTATAAGTTCCCCCCTGTTGAGGTGACAACGAAGCTGCTCGACATCCGCGTTGGAGTGGGCCGTACGGGCAGGGTCACTCCCTATGCAGTGATGGAGCCGGTCAAGGTCGCTGGATCAACGGTAGAGATGGCCACCCTCCACAACGGATCTGAGGTGGTTCGCAAGGGCGTACTTATCGGTGACACTGTAATCATTCGCAAAGCTGGCGATGTGATCCCTGAAGTCCTAGGTCCAGTCCTCCAGGATCGTACTGGCAGTGAACGTGCCTTCGTCATGCCGACTTTATGTCCTCAATGTGGCACAGAACTGGCCTATGAGAAGCAAGGAGATGCTGACCTGCGCTGCCCAAACCGGAGAAGCTGCCCGGCACAACTACGGGAACGGCTCATCCACATCAGTTCCAGACAAGGACTCGACATTGAAGGTTTGGGCGAGAAGGCAGTAGATGCCATCGTGGCCCAGCACCTTGTCACCGACGAATCTGATCTGTTCAATCTGAACGCGCAGATGCTCATCACCTGCCCGCTGTTCCAGAAGCAAGAAAAGGGGTCCGACACTCCTGCACTGTCCAAGAATGCCGAAAAGCTCCTTGAACAACTTCAAGCCGCAAAAACCAAGAGCTTTGACCGCTATCTGGTCGCTCTGAATATCCGCCATATCGGCAAAGGAGTAGCTCCGGTCCTTGCATCCCACTACACGACGATCGATGACCTAGCCAGCGCCACGGCAGAAGAACTCAGTCAGATCGATGGCATTGGCCCGACCCTGGCAGCATCGATCACCTCCTGGTTCGCGATTGACTGGCACCGAGCCATCATCGAGAAGTGGAAAGCCTGTGGGGCAATGACTCAAACTAAGACGCCAGTCATCGAGATGAAGCAAACCCTCACAGGGAAAACAATCGTCGTCACAGGTTCAGTACCTGGGTATACCCGAGACGGTGCCAGTGAAGCTATCATCGCCCGCGGCGGGAAATCTGCCAGTTCAGTGTCGAAGAACACCCACGTAGTTGTTGCCGGTGAAGGGGCCGGTTCCAAGCTAGATAAAGCCATCTCACTGTCAGTGCCAGTTCTGGACTCTTCACTGTTTGGATACCTTCTCGATCATGGGGTGGAGTTAGCACTGGGGGAGGCCTCAGGTTAACCCCCGATTCCGACCCGCGAGGCTCATGAATATGTTGTTTTGCCATCCGGAGCGGCCACATCTGGGATAGGGTACCGCTGGTAGAGATCTCACGGAGGTATGACATGGACAAATCCCTGATGAAGGGTCATCTGGCGTTGGTAGGAGTGTGGGCGCTGACTGTTGCCACCTGGGCCATATCGGCTCCTGGTACAGAGGTTACCTTCTTGACCAGCGCAGCTCAGTTGTTTGGTGCCCTGGGTCTCACTGGTATTTCTACCTTGCTGTTTATCTCAACTCGAAACCGCCTGGTTGACTGGCTCTTTCACGGGATTGATAAGGCCTATGTGGGTCACAAGATGACTGGGATCATGTCGATAGTGTTCCTCATTGCCCATGTTGTCACGTTCAATACCCGACACGGGTTTCAGCGCGGTGCACCCCGGGAGTTTGTCTGGACCCATCTTGGGGCACCGGCTCTGGCTCTGTTTGTCATTTTAATTCTCTTTGCTCTGTTGACGAGAAAGATCAAGTATGAATCCTGGAAGAGGGTTCACGCATTGATGTTCATTCCCTTTGTGGTGGGGGTGGTGCACTACTATGGCTCATCGACTTTCGGTGCTTTCACCTTTGCTCCGTTGAGCGTGTGGATGGATGTGATGGTCCTTATTGGACTTATCAGCGCGGTGTATACCCTTGTTTTCTATCCTTTGCATGGTTTCCGCTACAAGTTGGAGGTTGTCGGTGTTGCTCGTCCGGCCAAGGATTCCTTGGAGATCACTGCTGTGACCCATGGAAGGAAGCTCCAGGTACGACCCGGTCAGTTTGCCTTCATCAAGTTCCCGTCCCGCAAGATTGGTTCTCATCCCTTTACGATCAGCGGAACCGATGGGGATCGGATTCAGTTCACGATTAAGGCTTTGGGGGATCACACTCGCAGATTGGTTGATTCTGTGGCAGTGGGGGACTGGTTCACCGCAGCAGGGCCGTACGGACGCTTCGACTATTCAATGGGCACGCAGAACCAGATATGGATTGCAGGGGGGATTGGGATTACCCCCTTTAGGGCTTTCTTGAAGGCTGGGGTTCCTGCAAGCTTCTCCATCGACTTGTTTTATGCCTTTGCGGAGGGTGATCAGGCAGCTTATCGAGATGAGTTGGTCAAGTTGGCCCCGCAGAATGTACGCGTGCATCTCATGGATGACAGCGTTGATGGGTTCATGACAGCAGAGAAGATTCAGACCTTAGCTCAGGTTGATCCAGGAATGGATGTTTTCTTCTGCGGCCCAACCGTGATGAGGCGCGCTCTGACGAAAGGTTTGGCACCTGTCGGTATACCGCGTAGTGCGATCCACTACGAACAGTTCAGTTTCCGCGGCTGAGACTCGGCGAGGGCTGTACTAGACTTGTACGGTGCGTATATTCACGAACCTTGATCTCCATGAGGACACTCCTATTCGGGTACAGCCGATGACCGGTGAATGGGGTCCGGTGAATGTTATGCCTACCAAGCGCAAGAAGCGCACACGCTGGATGTGGGTCGTCGCCTTCGCTGTGATGACCACGATTCTTATTGTTTTCGCCTGGTGGGTTTACAACCAGTTGATGGCCCTGTAGCGCGATCTTTCGTCATTCTACTCAGCCCCCGGAAGCCACCGTAGGGTCTTTAGTCGAGTTCTCTTCCAAGTCCACACACCAGCCCCCCGGTCATCCTGCCGCTAGGCAGGACCCCCGGCAGCCAACGTAGGGTCTGTGGTAAAGCTTGTCTTCTTCAAGTCCATACGTTGGCCGCCGGGGGTCCTGCCTTCGCCCGAATCCACCGATCCATGCCTACTGCGCGGCACTAGATGAGTGCGCTGGCTGCGTTGCCACCGCTCGGTAGGCGTCCAGCCTGCCTTCCCGGTGGTCGCCTTGCCAGCACACCCACCTAGTGCCGCTCGTTACGGCAGCGATCGGTGGATTC
>WQYJ01000082.1 GCA_009781325.1 Propionibacteriaceae bacterium
CCGAACCCCTGCTTGGCTGAATCATAGGCAGTCTTGTTTGGCAGCGGCACCGCCTTAGGCTTGTTGCGGCGCTCGGGAACAAAACCTCCGAGTTCTTTGCGGCGCTCGATCAAATACTGAATCCGCTCATCATCAAACCCAGGGTGATAGTACGGAGGCAGGAAGGGATCCGCTTCAAGTTCGGAGTCCATGATCGGGATATGCAGCCGGTCACGGAAGGTCTTGAGGTCATCGAGGGCCGCCTTCTTCATCTGAGGAGTCGCATTGCGCCCCGCAAAATGGGAACCCAGGAAGTATCCCTTGACCGTGTGAGCAAGAATGACCGTCGGTGCCCCATTCGGAACGATTGCCTGAGCATAGGCTGCGTACATCTTCTTATAGTCGTGTCCGCCGCGTGTCAGGTGCCAGATCTCGTCGTCTGACCAGTTCTCAACCATCGCAGCAGTACGAGGATCGCGCCCGAAGAAGTTCTCTCGTACGAAAGCTCCGTCGTTAGCTTTGAAGGTCTGGAACTCACCATCAGGAATGGCGTTCATCAAGTTAACCAGCGCACCCTCACTGTCATCTTGGAGAAGCTGATCCCAGCCGGAGCCCCAGATCACCTTGATGACATTCCAACCGGCTCCCAAGAAGAAGGCTTCGAGTTCTTGGATGATCTTCCCGTTACCGCGCACAGGACCATCCAGGCGCTGAAGATTACAGTTCACCACGAAGATCAGATTGTCGAGGCCCTCATAGGCTGCGAACTGAATCAGACCGCGGGATTCTGGTTCATCCATCTCCCCATCACCTAGGAACGCCCATACTCTCTGATCGGAGGTGTCTTTGAGGCCCCGGTTCTTCAGATAGCGATTGAAAGAAGCCTGATAGATGGCATTCATGGAACCCAATCCCATGGACACCGTCGGGAACTCCCAGAAATCCGGGAGACTGCGCGGATGCGGGTACGAAGGAAGCCCCCGGCGTACCCCCTCAACTATGTGGCTCTGCTCTTGGCGGAAGCCGTCGAGATCCTCAACAGCGAGGCGGCCTTCCAGGTAGGCCCGAGCGTACATTCCCGGTGAACTATGGCCCTGGAAAAAGACCTGATCTCCGCCGGATTCATGATCCTTACCTCTAAAGAAGTGGTTGAGACCTACTTCATAGAGTGTGGCTGAGGAAGCATATGCCGAGATATGCCCGCCCACACCAACTCCGGGGCGTTGGGCCCGATGAACCATCATCGCTGCGTTCCACCTCAGCAGGCGTCTGTAGCCTTTTTCAATGTCCAGATCGCCGGGATAATCCGGTTCAGAGGAAGCCGGAATTGTGTTAACAAAGTCTGTGGTTGACAGCCCTGGAACCGCGACGTGACGCTCACGTGCACGCTCAAGTAAGCGCAAAATCATATATCTGGCGCGCTTTTCGCCACTATCTCGAACTAGGCCATCGAAGGACTCTAACCACTCTGTTGTCTCATGAGGATCATTGTCGGTCAGCTGGGATGGAATGCCTGAGATAATTGGGGGTGATTGTTCTTGGGGTATCACGGGCCTAATCTTTCTTTCGGGGCAAGGCGTGCCAGACCCACTAGGGATTATCCACTATCCTACAAAGGTGGAAAGGAGATGACAATGGACTGGTTTGTGTCCTTTGTTCTAGGTGTTGTTGAGGGAATCACTGAGTTCCTGCCCATTTCGTCGACGGGGCACCTCACGATTACGGAGAAGTTGTTCGGATGGAGCATCGATGCTGCTGACGTAACAGCCTTCACTGCGATCATCCAGGTGGGTGCCATCCTCGCGGCAATCCTCTATTTCTGGAAAGACATCGTTCGCCTGGCTGCTGGATGGTTCAAGGGGGTCTTCAAGAAAGATTTGAGAGGTACGGACTACCGCCTCGGCTGGGCCGTCATCGTTGGTTCTATCCCCATCGGTGTGGTTGGATTGGCTCTCCACTCGATTATCGAGGGCGTACTTCGCTCTCTCTGGGTTGTCGCCGGGGCCCTCATCTTGTGGTCAGTTGTCTTGTGGGTAGCCGATCAGTACTGCTCCAAACTCGCCACTGGCGCACGCAGCATGCTCCGCGACGAGTCGAGCCTTACCGTGGTTGATGCTCTGATCATCGGCTCTACCCAATGCTTGGCCCTGATCCCTGGGGTCTCCCGCTCTGGTGCCACGATCTCCGCGGCATTGCTGCGCGGCATCGACCGTACGACAGCGACCCGCTGGAGCTTCTTCCTGGGTATTCCAGCGTTGACTGCCTCGGGTGCCTTGCAGGCGGTCAAGGCTTATGATGACATCGCTGGGGGCATCGGCTGGGGCCCAACAGCCCTGGCAACGGTAGTCTCCTTCGGCGTTGCGTACGCAACAATCGCCTGGCTGCTGAAGTTTGTGGCCTCGAACCGCTTCACCCTGTTCATCGTCTACCGCATCATCGCCGGTCTCGCAGTGATCGCCCTGTTGCTATTCGGCATAGTTCCCGCCGTCTAGTCCCCCACTCTGGGGACACTGAGGTGAGGTAATTCGAGGATTTTGCTCACGAAAGCGTTCCCACGTGGGGGTTGGTCGCTTGTGCGGGTTGGGTCATGGCCTAGTCTTGGGTGTATGCGTACCGCCAGTGTTGGGAACTCGGATCTTGTCGTATCCCGTTTGGGGTTGGGTACGATGTCGTGGGGAGCGGCAACAACACCAGGGGAAGCCCTGCTGATGCTGAAGGCCTTCATCGACCATGGCGGCAATCTCATCGACACCGCGGCTGCGTACGGTTCTGGGGAGGTGGAGTCGCTGATTGGGCGGTTCCTGGCGCGTAGTGTGAATCGGGAGGACCTAGTAATCTCAACCAAGTCCGGGTTCGTACTGCGTAATGGTGTGCGAGTGGTAGACAACTCTCGTACATCTCTGCTGCAGGAACTGCACGGTTCCCTGCGGCGCTTGGGAACTTCCTGGGTGGATCTCTGGCAGGTCCATGCCTGGGGTGAGGAGGCGCTAGAGGAGACCCTAGAGGCAGCCGATGAGGCCGTAGCCCAAGGGTTGGCCCGTCACGTCGGAGTCTCGAACTTCGTCGGCTGGCAGGTCGCCCAAGCCGAAACCTGGCAGCGTGCCGCAGGCAGTACTCCCATCATCTCCGCCCAAGCCGAATACTCCCTGCTCGCCCGCCGAGCCGAGCTCGAACTGCTCCCCTTCATCATCAACGCCGGATTAGGCTTCTTCCCCTGGTCATCCCTAGGCCGCGGAGTCCTGTCCGGAAAGTACGCCCAGTCGATCCCACCAGGTTCCCGCGGCGCTGATTCAGCGATGTCCTGGTTTGTCGAACAATACTCTGACGAAGAATCCCGTCGCATCGTCCAATGCGCGATCACCGCAGCCGATGGCCTAGAACTCCTACCAGTCCAAGTAGGTCTAATCTGGGTACGCGACGCCCCCGGCGTCACAGCCCCGCTCGTAGGCCCAAGAAGCGTCGACCAGTTAATGCCCCTGATAGCCGCAGACGACACAGAACTACCCCCCGCAATAACCTCCGCCCTAGACGACATCTCCGGAGGCCCCAACCAAGCCCGCAGTAAGTGATATCTATCACGCCAGGGGCCAGTCCCAACAGCCCCCGGTCATCCTGCCGCAGGCAGGACCCCCGGCAGCCAATGTATGGACTAAACAGCCCGCGGTCATCCTGCCGCAGGCAGGACCCCCGGCAGCCAATGTATGGACTAAACAGCCCGCGGTCATCCTGCCGCAGGCAGGACCCCCGGCAGCTAATGTATGGACTGGATGTAGGTCTTGACCCCAGACCCTACGTCGGCTGCCGGGGGTCCTGCCTGGCGGCAGGATGACCGGGGGTGGACATTGTCACAGCCCAATCCGGGAAGCCGCAGCAGCAATCCGATCATCCGTAGCAGTCAGCGCAATGCGCACATAATTAGCCCCTGGTTCACCATAAAAATCCCCAGGCGCCACAATAATCCCGCGCTCAGCCATCCAATGCGCAGTCGCACGACCATGCTCACCGCGCGTCGCCCACAGATACAACCCACCCTCAGAGTTATCAATCGCAAACCCTGCCCCCACTAAAGCCGAAGAAAGAATCTCCCGGCGAGCAATATAGCGCTCTCGTTGTTCTTCCACATGGAATTGATCACCCAACAGCACAATCATCGCTTCTTGAACCGGCCCAGGAACCATCATCCCCAGATGCTTACGCAGACCAACCAGTCCCATCACAATCTGGTCATCCCCGACAACAAAACCGGCACGATAGCCAGCCAGGTTCGACCTCTTCGACAGCGAGTACGCACCCAGCAACCCATCAAGAGACCCCCCATTGACCCGAGAATCAAGGATCGACACCGGTTCACTATCCCAGCCAAACTCTCCATAACACTCATCGGCTGCCAGCAAGGCTCCCTTAGCCCGTGCATAGTTCACCCAGGCCTTCACCTGATCGAATCCCTCAATCTTTCCCGTGGGATTCGACGGAGAATTGATCCACACTAGCTTGGGCGACTCACCAGCCACACACCCTGGACACGCAGCCGTCACCACCCGAGCCCCTGCCATCGCAGCACCCACGGCATAAGTCGGATAAGCCACCTCAGGTATCACCACCGTGTCGCCAGGGCGTACTCCTAGCAGAATAGGCAGCCACCCAACAAGCTCTTTCGTCCCAATGACCGGCATAACACTGCGGTCAGTCATAGCCGCCGCTGACCAACGAGTAGTCACATAGTCGATGATGGCGCTACGCAACGCAGCAGTCCCCCACACCGTTGGATACCCAGGCGAATTAGCAGCCCCAGCCAGCGCCCGCTGACCAATCTGCGGCGTAGGGTCCACAGGAGTCCCCACACTCAGATCACACACCCCATCGACGTACGACTTCGCCAACTCAACATCATCAGCAATAGTATCCCAAGGAAAATCCGGCAACTCCGGCGCACAAAACTCCATACCTCTAGCTTAGGGGACCATGACAGCCGCAACCTATGACATCACCCCCGGTCATCCTGCCGCCAGGCAGGACCCCCGGCAGCCAATGTATGGACTTGGGATAGCCCAGGTATTGGAAACACACTCGCCTACACCTGTTAGCTCTATCAGTCTAGCTGTGACGAGGCAGCGTGCGCGGGCTCAGAGTGCCAACGGTGACACCATTCCTCTTCTGACATCGATGAGCGCGCCCAGGCAACGCTCTACCTCGGGTCGAAGCTCAGCGAAAACAGATTCTGAACATCCAGCGGGTGTGTCCACATCGTTCAGTTTGTTTTTCACATCGTCGCGCTGTTTCCTCAGAGAACTGATGTACTTTTGCACTGATTCCGGGTCGCTAGTAACCCAACTGTATCGATCTCTCCTGGGTCGCCGACGACTCATCTCGACTTGGGACGAAAGGGTATGACCTAATGCATCACCCTCGCCAACACCAATCTTGACACCAACTGACTTCACAGTCCGATAAGCTTCATCACCCCATGTCCCATGTATCATATTGATGTAGATTCCCTCATCTGTCAGTACTGGGCTGCCTCCATCCGGATACCCACCGCCCGCTTTCGAAACAATTGACCAGCCTTCTTCTGGACTGACTTTGAAATACTCCGTAACCGTTGGAGCCCAGGAATTCAAGACATTCTTCATTGCTTTTCTGTCCACTTTGACCAAAGCGAGACGGCGTCGTAGTAGCGCATACCATTCTTCCTCCCAGGCGACGTCATTATCGAGTTTCGCCGCTTCACTCACCAGGTTGTCGCGACCAGCATGCCAGTCATGCATGCGTCGGGCTAGGTCTTCGATTGTACGGCTAATGGATTCAGCCTCGCTCACAACCTTGCCTGCGTGGTTCAGGTGCTGTGGTAACTGCACTCTCGCGTTGGCATCCTGATTCGCCAGTCCGAACCCAATCCTGCTGAAAGCATCGCACTGCCCAATCAACCTATCCACTGATATGGCTCTGCCCACGTTCGATGTGTCATCGGCTACCAACTCGCTGGTAACCTGGTCAGCCCATTCACCGCAGAGCAAATGAGCGTCAATACCAAGTTCCGGTGCAATTTCGATAGCTTGAGCAAGACGTGCTTGATCGCGACAAGCAATCGCATCTACCAACAAATACTCCGGGCACCCCATCAGGCGGGCGCGGATATCAGTCAGTAGTACGTCTGTGAGTGCTCCATCCGTGCCGTGTCCTTGTCCCCAGATCGTGATAGCGGCACTTGCGCAGACAGGAAGCTCATTTACAGAGTACTTCACGGCCAACAACAGTGACTCTAGCGACTCCTTATCCATTGACATTCGGTGCAGGACGAGCCCGCGATAGAGATGCGCGACACTCACGTAACGATCGATTTCAATCGCTTTGTCAAGCTCACGTAGGGCATCATCATCCCAGGAGTTTTGATATGCGTGAACGCCTCGACGGAAATACTCGGCGGAGGCTGTCCGCGCCGGGTTACTGAGAACATCAAGAATGGACTCAAGGAGGGCATTCTGGCGATCAAGCCTCACGATGACTGCGTCAGTGAGAGCTGCCAAGGCATCTGCCTGATGCTGTTGTCCAGTCAGGAGCCGACTCCATCGAGCGTCATTTCTGGACTCACGCGACTCAATTGTCCTCCCGAGGGGTGATAGAGGGCTTAGCCACATTACCCATGGATCGTTCGACATGCCAGATACTCTATCGCAGCCAACGCCACTGACCCGTGCGGTCACAGCCACAACGGTGGCTTTGCGCTTTGCTGGTTTGAGCTTGGAGGCTCAGGTGGTGTCCGCAGATCGACTTTGGCTTGTTCGGCGAACCGCTGGGCGGCCTTGATCCGGGTGGCGGCGTCGGCTATGGGCAGGGCTTCGAGGCGAGCGAGTTCGGCGGCAGCTTGTCCGCCGAGTTGGCGGTAGTGGTCGGCTCGTTGGCTGGGCGTCCGGTTCGCTCGTGCTGTGCCGTGCGGCCCATACATGCGCCGCATGAGTTGTTCCCGCTCGGTTTGCTGGTGGTGCAGGAGGCTGCTTAGTCCACTCTCGGCAGTCTGCACGGCCTGCGTGGCGATGATGACTTTCGGTGTGGCTTCGGCACGCTGTTTAGCGGCGCGGGCGGCCCAGGCGTCGGGATCGGCCCAAGGACCGGGGACTGATGCCCAGCGAGCGGTGAGGTCTGCCTTGACGCTTGCGGCTGACTGTTCGGCGTGGGCGGCATCGGCCTGGGCCGCGCGCCGGGTGAACCTGCCCGCGTTCGCAGCATGTTCTCGCGCTTGCGCGGCGGCATCACGGCTTGTGATGAGCCGCCCAGCGTCGGCGGTCGCTTCGGCTCTCAGCGGCTCGGCTACCTGTTCGTGCGCCTGGGCTAGGGCTGTCTTTGCGTTTTCGACAACCTGTTTGGCGGTGTCCCATTCGGCGTGATGCTGGTCGGCCTGGCGGCGCTGCTCGTCTGCCCAGTGCTGCCAGCGGTCGGCCTGCTGGCGGGCGCGGGCGGCTTGTTCTCGTAGATGGGCCTTCTCGGTGGCGACTAGGCGGGCCGTGCCGTCGTCAACCAAACCGGCCACGGCCTCGACCGCGGCGCGGGTCGCGGCGCCGAGTCCCCGGTCGGCACGGTCACGATGCATGGCGTCGATGTATTGCTGCCTGGCGTCGGCCATGCTGGGGGCGATGATGTGGAGCAGGTTGGTTTGGCGTCCTCGGGTCATGCCCACATACACGCCAGCGGCGTCGAGCGCCTCGGTGAGGATTGTGTGGGAGGCGGGGGCGGTGACGCCTTGGATGCCGTAGGCGGTGGCCGCGTACGACAGGTGCGCCCACTGGTTGACGTACTCGGCGGGCAGGCGCACCAAGCTAGCGGTGGCACGGCTGTCCCCGGCTGGGTGCACCCACACCGCGCCGTCTGCAACGTGAGCGACGGTCCAGGTTTGCCGGTTGGCAACACCCAACGTGTTGTCGTTGTGGCGGGTTTGGATGAGGTCGCCTGCGCCGATGGGCAGGCCGTCGCTGCCGGTCTCGGTGGCCGTGTCGTCCACCTCTCCCACAGCGACTCGGCGGGCGCGGATCGCCTGGTTGAGGACGGCGGCTTCCTCATTCGTGGCGACAGTGACGGTCTCACCGTCGCGGGCGATGGCGGCGATGTGTTCGCGTTGCTCGTCGTCACTCGCATGGAGGCGTATCAGGCCGAGTGCCGCTAACTGGTCGAACACCTGGCCGGGGTGGTCGCGGTCGCGCATGGCGGTGGTCAGTGCGGCGTAGATGGGGTCGGTGAAACGGTGGACCTCGGCCATGTCGTAAGTGACTCCGGCCGCCTGGGCGGCGATGTCGAGGACGCCGCCCCTGCCAATGGCGGGCAACTGTGCGCGGTCTCCGACCAGTGCGACGGTGGCTCCGCCTTCGGCGATGATGGTGAGCAGGGCGATGGTGGTGTCTTGGTCGAGCATCCCGGCCTCATCCACGATCACCCGCTCACCTGTGCGTAGCTGGGCTGATGGAGGCGGGCCGTTGTAGGGGCGGCCTATGTAGGGGTCGGTGTCTCCAATGGCGAGGCGGGTCCATAGTCC
>WQYJ01000083.1 GCA_009781325.1 Propionibacteriaceae bacterium
GGCTGCCACACCGGGCTTGAACTGCCCGAGAGCCCCAGTTCGACTGCGCGTACCCTCCGGGAAGATCAGCAGGGGAATCCCAGCATCGAGCAGACGCCCAGTGAGACCGCGGCGGCTCGTACCTCCCTTGCGCTCAACCGGATAGGCATTGAAAAACAAGGATGTCGCCATCCCCTTGAGCTTCTTGTCGAAGAAATAGTCAGCCGCCGCCCCGGTTGCCACATGCTTGGACAGCCGATGGGGCAGCGCCCCGAGAATCAAAGATGCATCTAGATGCGAAGAGTGGTTGGCGATAACGATGAAGGGTTCCTCCACATTGTCGAGAAGTTCCTTGCCGTGAACATGGACGCTGCACAGGCTCCAGACGAAAGACTTGAGCATCACATCCTGGGCGACGAATCGGGCCCCGGTCTTGATCGACGAGCGATAGGATTCAGGATTCTCGACTGCGGGAGTCTTTGCCATTATGACCTCGAACTTGTCAGTTTTCGCGATATCCAGCGGATAGTACGACGGGGGAGGAAATGACCGACCCCGACTGCGAATCCCCACTTTGCCGTGGGAATAGACAATACTTTACCCGCTTCCAAGTCTTTCAAGGCACGTCTCACCAGAGCGTCAATATCTATCCAGACCAGATCCGGAAGGTTGTGGGCTTTCACACCGCCGCGGGTGTGGAATTCGGTTTTCACCCAACCCGGAAGTACGGCGGTGACCTTGACCCCCGTACCTCTCAGTTCATTCGACAAACCCTCGGTGTAAACAGTCGCCCACGCCTTGATCGCCGAGTAGTTACCGGTCGTGATCGAAGCAGATGAACTGGTTACATTCAGGATGGAGCCATACCCGCGTGCCTTCATCGCACGCCCGGCAGCACCACCAAGAATCAGTACGGCTAGGCACATCACATCGATGGCGCGCTCATGGATGGAAATGTCCTCGATCATCAGCGAATCATGGACAGCAAAACCTGCGTTGTTAATCAGCATGTCGATCGGCCGATCCGCATCCTCGATCCGCGCTGCGAGGGCCAAAACATCCTCCCGCTTCGCCAAATCGGTGGGAATGACTTCCACAGAAATACCGTATTTAGCGGTGAATTCCTCGGCGATCTTCAGTAAACCAGCCTCATCACGGGAGGCAAGGACGAGATCATACCCCTTCTGCGCGAGGGCCTTTGCGAAGGCGTGGCCAATTCCGACAGTGCCCCCTGTGATGAGTGCGGTGGTCATATCAGTTGATCACCTGGAAGGTTTCCCTGGCCATAGCCAGTTCCTCATTCGTTGGTACGACCAGGACAGCAATCGATGAATCATCGGCAGAGATCAGCGTGGGCACCTTGTTACGCGGAGTATTGCGCTCCGGATCCAGGCGTACTCCCAGACCATTGAGCCGCGCAATGATCAGTTCACGTGTCCTATTGGCATTCTCTCCCACGCCTGCAGTGAAGACGATCGCATCGACCCGCCCCAGAACTGCCATATACGAGCCGATATAGCTGATCAGGCGGTGTACATAGACATCATGAGCGAGCTGCGCATGCTCGTCACCAGCATCGATCTTGTCCCACAGATCACGGAAGTCCGAAGACCCGTCAGCCAACCCCGACAGCCCCGACTGCTTGTTCAGCAAGGCGTCAACCTCCTGGGAATCCATCCCGGCTTCGCGCTGAAGGTACGAGAAGAGTCCAGGATCAACGTCACCGGAACGGGTGCCCATCACCAGCCCAGCCAACGGAGTCAACCCCATGGACGTATCCACAGCAACCCCGCCTTGAACCGCTGAGATGGATGCACCGTTTCCGAGATGGCACACAATCTGATTGAACCCCTCCAGATCGCGCTCCATGAATTGGGCAGCCTTCTTCGAGACATAGCTGTGGGAGGTGCCGTGGAAACCGTACTTTCGGATGTGATACTTCACCGCAGTGTCGTGATCGATGGCATAGGTGTATGCCTCAGGAGGCAGAGTTGAGAAGAAAGCCGTATCGAAGATCGCCACATGGGGGATATCCGGCAGCATCTTCTGGGCCGCCTTGATCCCTGCAATACCCGGAGGGTTGTGCAGAGGTGCGAGCTCGGACAGGTCTGTGAGACCATCGATGACATCCTGGGTGATCAGAGTGGTCGCACGGAAACGCTCACCACCGTGGACAGCACGATGGCCGACAGCGACAACCGTACTTAGAGAAGGTCCCCAAAGATCAAAAGCCCTTGTTACCAAGGCCAAAGCTTCCGTATGATCTTTGATTGTCTCATCAATTCGATACAACAGTCCCTGGGTGGTGTGGGTCAGGTTCCCAAACGCCAGGCCGATCTTTTCGATCAGGCCTGAAGCCAGAACCTCTTCGGTATCAACATCGATCATCTGGTACTTCACCGATGAGGAACCGCAGTTCAACACAAGAATTGGAGTAGGCATGTTTCCCTCCTTGTCTACTCACATAGGGCAGTCACTGCCCACTGAATATGTACGCGCTCTATGACTCTTTCTTCGCTGGTAAGTCTTCCTGAGCTTGGATTGCCGTAATAGCGACAGTGTTTACAATATCAGCCACCAGCGCCCCGCGCGAAAGGTCGTTCACCGGCTTGCGAAGCCCCTGGAGGATTGGGCCGATAGCAAGTGCATTAGCAGTACGCTGAACTGCCTTGTATGTGATGTTTCCGGTGTTCAAATCCGGGAAAACGAAGACTGTCGCATGACCGGCAACAACCGAATCCGGAAGCTTGGTCTTCGCCACAGTTTCGTCCACAGCGGCATCGAACTGGATGGGTCCTTCTGCTGGGAGTTCGGGGGCACGCTCATGCAAGATTTGGTACGCCTCGCGCACCATGTCCACATCCGGACCAAACCCCGACAGCCCAGTCGAATAGGAGAGCAGGGCCACCCGAGGCTCGATCCCGAAGGAGGCAGCCGTACCCGCTGAAGCGATGGCGATGTCAGCGAGATTCTCTTCCGAAGGATTGGTGTTGACCGCGCAGTCAGCAAAAACGAGTACGCGGTCCGGCAGACACATCAGGAAGTACCCCGACACGATGTTCACCCCAGGCTTGGTCTTGATGAACTCCAGGGACGGTCGGATCGTATTGGCGGTGGTGTGAATCGCTCCGGATACCATGCCGTCAGCCAGGCCCATGTGGATCATCATCGTCCCGAAGTACGACAGGTCTTTGAAGGTCTCACGGGCCTCGTCGACGGTGATCCCCTTGTGAGCCCTCAACTTGGCGTACTCAGTCGCAAACTTGTCGAGCAGCCCGGGATCGGTGGGATCTTGGATCCTTGCCTTCGATAGGTCGAGTTCGAGTTCGAGGGCGCGGGCCTGAATCTCGGCACGGTTGCCCAGCAGAATGATGTCGGCAATCTCGCGCTTGAGGATGATCGAAGCTGAGGTCAGAATCCGGTCATCAGTGCTTTCTGGAAGTACGATGGTGCGCTTGTCAGCACGGGCACGCTGCATAAGTTCGTACTGGAACATCAGCGGGGTGCGTACTGTTGACTTCGCAGCTTCCAGCATGGCGGGGAATCCGTCAGGCATCTTTGCCATGGAAGCGACCACCCCCGGAACTGTTTCGGCGATGGGCCAAGGCAGATCAGCGAGAGCTTCCTTGTAATCATCGAGATAGTCAGCATCCAGCCCAACAGCGACCACGCCCAGGGAAACCAGGGAAGCCTGGTTAATCTCATCTTGGGCAAAATCGAGAGAGAAGTGCAGGTCAGCCGGAGTCCTGCCGCGCCCGGAGACGACCAGCAGAGTTGGGGTATTCAAGTTGGCGGCGATGCGTACATTGAGAGCAAACTCAATCGGTTGGATCACATCGGCATAATCCGAGCCAAGAATGACAACGGAGTCGAATTGGCTCTTCAGAGCTTCGAACTTCATGATGATGTCGGTAATGGCGGCTTCGATGTCTTCGCGGATGTGGGCATAGGTGACCCCGCATCCGGAGTTATAGTCCTGCCCAGTGTCGGCAGTCTCGAGCATGGTTTCAAGGGTTGAGTCGTACGCATCAGTACGCATGATGGGGCGGAAAGCCCCAACTCGCAGGCCTGCTTTGGTCAAGGATTCAATTGCCCCCAATGCAATAGCCGACTTTCCCAGCATGGCTTCTGGTGCAAGAACATACACGCTATTTGTCATAATGAAAAACCTACCAGTTTTCCCCGGCATTCGACCACGATCAATATCTGTTTTGCTCCTATGGATATCACACTGCTACTCTGGAAAAGACAGGAGGGTCCCAGTTCACCGTATGTGAACCGAGATCTGGTGGCTTTCACAACGGAAGACACCGTGACAACAGTCGACGCAGATTCTGCGTCCCGGACTCTCAATGTGGAGGTTTTCTCGATGTCCGTCCTGTCTCAATCACAATCACACACGCCCACGAAGAAGCGCCGTGTTGGTCGAACCCTCGTAGCTACCACGGTAGCTGCTGCCTTGTTTGTTGTCGGTGTGATCGTCGCAGTTCCTGCCCCGGTGGATCTCGCCAACGGAGAAGATGCTCGTCTGGCCTTAGACTCAGATGGGATCCTCCAACAGCGTGGCGAGACTAGGTCTATGGAGGAACCCGCGCAGACTGCGCCACCTTTGACAGCATCAGTCGTGACGGTAACAGGGAAAACCAGTGCCTCGGTGGTGATCACTGGCACTGCCACGACAGGTTCTACCCTGACAGCGTCGGTGACTAATGTTGTTCCCTCCTCGGGTGCAACCATTACCTATCAGTGGTACCGCGATGGGTGGACGATTACTGGTGCGACGAGCCAGACTTACACAATTACGCAGGCTGATGCTGGTTCGAGCTTCCAGGTGCTGGTCATTGTGATGTCGTTTGGATGGGAGTCATCCTTGAACCTGTCGGAGTCGGTTGCAGTGACAGGCCAGATAGCTGCCGTCGTGTCTCTGAGTGGAACTCCTATGCCCGGCTATGCTCTGACGGCGTGGGCATCGAATGTTGTTCCATCCTGGGGTGCAGTACTGAGCTATCAATGGATGCGTAATGGGGTGGCGATCCCTGGTGAAATATATCAGAGGTATTTTGTCATGGACACCGATGTTGGCTCGGTCATCGAGGCACAGGTCACGGTGTCTGTTGCTGGGTGTACTCCGTTGGTGAAGACAACCGGGGGGATGACTGTGAAGGGAGGAACAACCTATGCTTCGGTGTATATCAAGGGGACCGCTACTCCAGGGGCTGCCTTGACGATTGGGGTGATTAGTCTTCTTCCGTCTTATGCCACCATGACGTACCAGTGGTTGCGTGATGGGCAGACGATCCCTGGTGCAACGAACTCTAGCTACACAGTAGCCAAGACTGATATTGGTACGAATATCAGTGCAAGGGTTACTGTGGCAGCGCCTGGATGGACTGGGAGCTGGACTATGGCTTCCGGCCTTCTAGTGAAAGATAAGACATCTGTCTCAGTAGAGATCATAGGAACCGGAGCCGAGGGTTCTACCCTGACAGCATCAGTGAACAATGTTGTTCCATCTTCTGGTGCAACGTTGGCATATCAATGGTTACGTGATGGTGAGGTGATTGCGGGTGCGACGAACCCAACTTACACACCGGTTGCTTCGGATAGCACGAGGAACATTCAGGTACGAGTTACCGTGTCTGCCGCAGGTTGGGTCGAGTCAATCGCAACATCCTGGGGTGTATTTGTGCCGGGAGACACCAGCGTCTCAGTGAATATCTATGGGACCGCCAAGGTCGGATCGTCACTGTCAGCTGTGGTAAGCAATGCTGTTCCTTCCTACGGTGGGCAACTGGCTTTTCAGTGGTTCCGTGATGGGCAGGTGGTTTCGGGTGCAACGGGTTCTACCTACTTCATTACTGAGGCTGATATTTCGTTGGAAATCCAGGTGAGGGCGACCCTGACTTGCCCTGGGTGGACTCCGTCAAGCGCAACAGACTCGATTGGGACAGTGAGCGGAACAACCATTGCATTAGTGTGGATCACAGGTGTCGCCGCTCCGGGCTCTACCCTGACAGCTTCGCTGACTGATGTTCTTCCATCCACCGGTGCAATGTTCACATATCAGTGGTTCCGTGATGGGCAGGAGGTCTTGGGTGCAATGAACCAGTCCTATGTCGTTTCTGAGACCGAGCGCGGTGCGAGTATCACTGTGCAGGTCAGTGTGGCAGCGACCGGATGGAGTCCGAACACGTATGTGTCTTTACCGGTTGTCGTGGCTAGCACTGCCACTGCCTCAGTGTCGATCACGGGAACTGTGGCCCAGGGCTCTACCTTGACCGCTACTGTGACTAATCTGACTCCGGCGAATGCGACTGTGTTCTATCAGTGGCTGCGTAACGGGACTGCTATTTCGGGTGCTACAGCGAAGACCTATGTGCTGACAGCCTCAGACATTGCCGACATCCAAGTCCGGGTTCGGATCACAGCTTCAGGGTGGCTGGAATCGACCACGACTTCTGCAGCGGTGAAACTCTATGGCACATCTAAGGTGGCAGCATCGATCATTGCGCCAAATCAGGTTTTGGAGGCTGGGGTTGTTTTGAAGGCTTCGGCTACGTCTGTTTCCCCGACGAATGCGACTGTGTCGTACCAGTGGTTGCGGGCAGGCGTTGCTATCACCGGAGCGGTACAGTCGACCTACACTCTGGTCAGGCGTGATGCTGGTGAAAGCATCCAGGTTAGGGTGACAGCTAGCGCACCAGGATGGACCCCCTATTCAGCCGTGTCTGCAAGTGTGACTCCACCCAGGATCAAAGTGACAATCTCTGGGACTGTCGATTGGAAACAAACCCTCACAGCAAATGAGTCCTACTTGGGTTTGGACGGAGCACTCATGTCGTTCCAGTGGTACCGAGATGGAGTACCCATCCCTGGTGCGAGAGGGAAGACCTATGTTCTGGATCTTGCTGATAGCGGCAAAGAGATCCTAGTCAAGGTCCATGGTGTTGGTACGGGGGGGTGGGATGTGACCGTGGCGTCACCTCCGATTCCTCCATCCCAGACATGCATAATCCTTTTCACCTGGCTGAGGGCTGCCGGTTATCTTAAATAGTCGTAATTAATGCTAACGCATCAGGATGGACCTCCTATGTCACCATGTTTGGAGGCATCACCAGATGATTCTCCTTTGAGGAAGGTCGGCATCATCCTCGGTGCGTTATGACCCCGCCGTTGTGGTTCCGGAACGGCGGGGTCACCCTTTTCTCTGCAGGTGCTAGCATGTGAGGCTGGAGAAGGAAGAGCATGAAACTACTGCTGATACGTCATGGGCAATCATTAGCGAATCTGGCGTGGCTCCAGGGTGAACCGATCCATGGCGGGGATCCGGTGTTAACTGAACTGGGGGAAATACAGGCGCAGTCTTTGGCTCATGCTTTTTCTACGGGGCTTCTTCCTCGCCCTGATTATGTGTTTTCGTCCTTGATGCAGCGTGCCGTTCAAACGGTTGCTCCTGTTGCTCAGGTCTTAGGTTGTGCGGTTGAGGGGACACTGGATGGGTATGAGGTGGGGGGACTCCATCATGGCAGTGTCGATGAATCCGATGTCAGGGCCTTTCCTGGTTTGGGAACCCCGGAGCTACTCTCGATCTGTCCGCAGCTTGTTTTGCCTGATGAGGTGAATGAGCAGGGGTGGTATTTCCGTGAGGTTGAAACACGAGTCCAGGGTTGGGTGAGGGCGCAGAGGCTATTCGCGCAACTGGTGGATCGCTTTGGAGATACCGATGCGTGCGTCGTACTTGTCTGCCATGGGATGTTCATCCAGTTGTTCCTGCGTACGATCATCGGATGGGAACCTGATCTGAGTACGCCCATGCTTGATGATGCATGGTTTACGATCAACAACACCGGCAGTGTTTATCTGACTGTCCCGGGAGAATACGGCGAACGAGCAACCATCCACTGGGTCAACCGAGTCGACCATCTGATTGAAGATCACCTCAGCGATTAGACCCCCGTCATCCTGCCGCTAGGCAGGACCCCCGGCAGCCGACGTAAGGACTTGGGTAAAGATCCGCCCCTGAGGCCCTACGTCTGCCGCCGGAGGTCCTGCACTCCGCTACGCTGCGCGCAGGATGACGACCCCCGGTCATCCTGCCGCTAGGCAGGAC
>WQYJ01000084.1 GCA_009781325.1 Propionibacteriaceae bacterium
CAGCTCATGAGCTGATCTTCGACACGATTCTGGGTCTGTACGCCCAGGGTGAACCTGCTGATGCGATCACGGTTGCCGCTGAACTAACCAAGATGGGACAAATTGCCAGAGTTGGTGGGCATGTCTACATACATGACTTATTGGCTTCTGTCTCCATTGCGGCGAATGCGGGTTACTATGCCGAGATCGTACGCGAGAAGGCGATTCTCCGTCGCTTGGTGGATGCCTCAATACGCATTGCGCAGTTAGGGTATGCCGGGCAAGGCGATGTCGATGAGATTGTTGACCTCGCTCAGCAGACAATCTTCGAGGTCTCTGATGGGGCTTCGGGGGAGGACTACCGTCAGGTGTCTGACTTGCTTCAGATCACCTGGGATGAGATGGATGCTTTGGCATCTCATGGTGGCCGCTTCGCCGGAGTCCCGACAGGGTTCACTGAGTTAGATGGACTTACCAATGGTCTTCACGCGGGCCAGATGATTATTGTGGCTGCACGTCCGGCCATTGGTAAGTCAACATTCGCACTCGATTTGGCTCGCAGTGCGTCTATCCATCATCGAATGACCACTGCGGTGTTCTCCCTAGAAATGTCTGCCTCCGAGATTATGATGAGGTTGCTATCTGCTGAGGCGTCTGTCCCGCTGGAGAACATCCGTACCGGTCGGCTCGATGAATGGTGGGATAACCTGAGTCAAGTAACCCAGCGGATTAGTTCCGCGCCTCTATTCATCGACGATTCCCCAAATCTAACGATGATGGAGATTCGAGCCAAGGCTCGGCGCCTGAAGCAGCACCACGATCTGAAGCTGATTGTCATCGACTATATTCAGTTGATGTCTTCCGGGCGCAAAGTCGAGTCTCGCCAGTTAGAAGTCTCAGAGTTCTCCCGGCAGATCAAGTTGATGGCAAAGGAGCTCAATATCCCTGTCGTTGCAATCTCCCAGCTCAACCGAGGTACGGAGCAACGCTCGGATAAGAAGCCATTGCTGTCGGATCTGCGTGAATCAGGTTCGCTGGAGCAGGATGCCGACGTTGTCATTCTGCTCCATCGAACTGACTTCTATAACCGAGAAGAACGACCCGGTGAGGCAGATCTCATCGTCGCTAAACACAGAAACGGGCGTACGGATACCCTGCCGGTGATCTTCCAGGGCCGGATGTCCCGCTTTGTCGATGACCCAGACTCCGGTTTCCGCAGCCGAGACGACCAGAGCTTCTCGGATTAGTCCATGACACGCTATGACGAAGTCTTAGCTGCTGCTCGTGCAACACTGGCAGGGATGATCCGCCGCAAAAACCCGGCTGGAATTGCCGGAATGCGCTCAGTGATTTCAGCCTTGGAAAAAGCCGGAGAAGACGAAGTCGACGAAGTCTTGGATGCAGAAATCGCCATGAGAACCCACGAAGCCCAGACTCTCACCGAAGCCAATAGAGACCTAGAAGCCTCCATGGCCAGCTACCAAGCAACCCTCATCACCAGGCTAAGAGAAGGCCACCCCCGACCCCCCGGTCATCCTGCCGCCAGGCAGGACTCCCGGCAGCCGACGTAGGGTCTTGGGTGAGCTTACCCCCGGTCATCCTGCCGCTAGGCAGGACCCCCGGCAGCCGACGTAGGGTCTTTGGTTAGGTTTTCTTTCCCGAGTCCATACGTTGGCTGCCGGGGGTCCTGCCTTCGGCAGGATGACCGGGTGGTGCGTAGGGTCTTTGGTTAGGTTTTCTTTCCCGAGTCCATACGTTGGCTGCCGGGGGTCCTGCCTTCGGCAGGATGACTTAGGGGTACAGGATCCGCCCGAGGGCGTCGACGGCGGGTAGGCAATGCCACCATTGATGGCCGAAACCATTAATCGTAGCTGTCACTCCGGGAACCTCACGGGCCTCAAGCTGAGCGTCCAGAGCCATGAACTGGTTCTTGGGGCACAGTTTCGACAGTCCAGCCCTGACCAAATGGGTCTGCGGCAAATCCAAAAGTGCCACCCTCTGCTCAGTATCATCGCTGGCTAACATGGTCACCGAAGCGATGAAATCTGGAGGAGTGAACCTCAGCTTGGGCTCCCACAATTGACGCAGGCTTGCCTGGCGTACCCAGGTACTCGGATAGTTCTTCGGAACAGTCTTCAGCAAACGAATCCAGTCTGCCGCATTATGAATAGCCAAGCGCCCGATCGTACGCGACGCAAGAGTCACCGGCTCAATCAAAGTCAAGGTGGAAATCTCAAAACTAGCCTGAATCGCAGGCAGTACTGCTGCCGCCAGTGAACACCCGGTCGAAAATGCCAGGATCTCGATATTCTCCGGAACTTCAATCTCCGCAGCTTCAACAGCCGCCTTCAGATAGGTCCAGGTTGCCAATCCCCATGACGACGGATCCCCATCCAACAGATCCCGACGTACTTGAGTCGACAGCGGCTGGCCGTACCGACTAAACCCAGGAAGCTCACATGTCACCACGATTGTCTTCGACAAAGCCGCCCACTGAGCAAGTTTCGCTGCTTCCCAAGACCCCATAGCCTGATTGAAACCGATGAAATGGATCGTCAACCCTTGAGGATTCTCCGGTACGGCGACCAGGGCATCAACGGGAGGCAGGCCTCGCGGTGCAACTGTAATCCGGCGTACGCGGCCCCGAGGCTGAGGGGTTACTGGCCTTGCCGGCAGTGTAATATTCTCATGCTGACGTGAGGCTGGATAAAATGCGGATCGCTCCATGACAGAAGTGTACTAGCTCATCTGGCTGTTATCTGCGGATGCGAACTCACTGATGTCTGCAAGAATAGAAATCACTTGACTGGCGCTAACAAGGAAGGACTGCACATGCCTGGTTATAACCTCACACGCATCGAAGCCGCAGCAAGGGCAGAACTCATCACCGTACATGGATATGACATCACCCTCGATCTTCGCGCTGAGTCTGAAACCTTCGATTCATTGACCCGCATTGAGTTTGCGTGCTCGGTGCCTGGGGCTGGGACTTTCTTGGATTACATCGCTGAGAGCGTACGCAAGGTGGAGCTCAACGGAGTCGAACTCAACCCTGCGGAGGTCTTTGAAGACTCTCGGATTCACCTGAAGAATCTGGCTGCTGAGAATACGGTGATCATCCATGGTGACTCCGCGTACTCTCACACCGGTGAGGGTCTTCACCGCTTCACGGACCCTGTGGATTCACAGACATATATATACAGTCAATGTGAGGTTGCCGATGCCAGGCGAATCTTCCCCAATTTTGAGCAGCCTGATCTGAAATCACGCTTTGTTTTCCACATCATTGCCCCGGCTCATTGGACAGTGATTTCCAACCAGCCGACCCCGGAACCAACGTTGCTAGACACCCCTGATTCGGCGCGGTGGGACTTCGGTGTCACACCGATCATGTCCACCTATCTCATCGCCGTCATCGCGGGGCCTTACCAGCGCTGGGATGACATCTATGTCTCCACCGATGGCCGCCAGATACCCATGGGGGTGTTCGTGCGTACGTCGATGGCCCAATACATGGATCACGAGGAGATCTTCGACATCACCCGACGCGGTTTCGAGTTCTTCGAATCAGCATTCGGCGTACCCTATCCCTACGAAAAGTACGACCAGGCCTTCGTCCCGCAATACAATGCCGGAGCGATGGAAAACATCGGCGCTGTCACTCTAACCGAGGACCGCTACATCTTCAGGTCCAAGCCGGTCGAAGCTATCGTGGCGATGCGGGCGAATACGATCCTTCACGAGCAGGCGCACATGTGGTTCGGCGACCTGGTGACTATGAAGTGGTGGAATGATCTATGGCTCAATGAGTCATTCGCCGAATACATGGCCCACCTGGCAGCAGCCTCGAACACCCGCTGGACTGATGCATGGACCGACTTCTTGGCTTCACGCAAACTCGTCGGCTACCAGCAGGATCAGT
The DNA here is from genome assembly GCA_009781325.1 of Propionibacteriaceae bacterium. Classification (GTDB taxonomy): domain Bacteria; phylum Actinomycetota; class Actinomycetes; order Propionibacteriales; family Propionibacteriaceae; genus WQYJ01. The sequence goes on from WQYJ01000084.1 coordinate 3,902, forward strand.
TGCCGACCACGCACCCGATTATGGCCGAGATTCATGACCTCGCCGATGTTGAGGTCAACTTCGACATGATCACCTATGCCAAGGGTGCTTCTGTTATCAAGCAGCTTGTGGCCTGGGTCGGGCAGGAGGCTTTCCTGGCTGGAGTCGCCAATTATCTGAATAAGTACGCCTGGGGCAATGCAACCCTGGAGGATTTCTTGGGTGAGATTGAAGCGGCTTCGGGGCGTGATCTGAAACGGTGGTCGAAGGTCTGGCTCGAAGAAGCAGGGGTCACAACCTTGCGGCCAATTGTTGTTGAACGAGCGGAGGGCATCTATGAGAAGGTGTCGATTGCCCAAGAGATCCCCGATGTGTATTCGCGCTTTTCCTCAATCCCGCATCGCGATCTTCCCCCGATTATTGTCGAGCCGAGTTTGCGTCCCCACCATATCTCTATCTCCGGGTACGTACTCAGCGCCGAGGGTCTGATTCCAGCGTGGACCCTCGAAGCAGATATTGATGGAGCCTGCACTGACATACCGGAGTTGACCGGTCAGGTCATCCCCGATCTGCTCATCATCAATGACTCTGACTTGGCTTATGCCAAGCTTCGTCTGGATGAGGGCGGACAGCGGATTCTTCCTCAGATACTGTGCCGGATTGCCGATCCTCTTACTCGGGCTTTGGTCTGGGGCTCTTTGTGGGACTCGATGCGTGACGGAGAAATCTCTACTGGTACCTATGTCGACATTGTGCTGAAATCTATTGGGCGAGAAACGTCATCCACGACCATTCAATCATTGCTTGCACGGTTGCGGACAACCATTCTGCTCTATATCTCTGCGGAGTTCCGTGAAGAGGCCCAAGTCAATGCTGCCGTTGAGTTGCTGAATCACGCGAAGCAGGCAGAACCGGGTTCTGATCAGGAGCTTCAATTCTTCAAGGCATTTGCTGGTCTCGCATGTACGCCAGCACAGCTTGAGTTGGTAGCCCAGGTCTTTGATGGGGTTGAGCAGTTAGATGGATTGGTGGTTGACACCGAACTTCGCTGGGAGCTGTTGACCTATCTGGTCGCTGCGGGGATCAAGTCCGAGGCTGATATCGAGGCTGAATTGGCACTCGACACGACCTTGTCGGGCCTTGAGAGAGCTGCTGGGGCTCGGGCGGCAATTCCGACAATTGAGGCAAAGAGGCAGGCATGGCGTACGGGAGTCCTCGATGACACGATCTCCAATGCCACTCAGCGTTACCTCATCCAGGGATTCATTCGGGTTGATGATCCAGCATTGCTTCGAGAGTTCGCCATTGAATACTTCGCGCAAATAGAAGAAACCTGGGCAACTCGTACTCGTCAAATGGCTCAAAACATCATCAACTCACTCTTCCCCATTCGATCCGTCAACGACCCGGAAATCGACATCCTTCACATGACTGACCTGTGGCTGGATCGTCTCGGTGCCCGCACCCCAGCACTTCGCCGTCTGGTCCTAGCCTCCCGCGAGGAAGTGATCTGCGCCCGCGCAGCCCAGAGGACGTGACAAAGTAACACAGGGGACGGGGTGACAAAAGGTCCTTTTTTATCACACAGCCGTCAACAGCCGCAGGCAGGACCCCCGGCGGCTGATGTATGGACTGTGGTGCAGGTCAATTCCTAAGACCCTACGTTGCCCCCGGTCATCCTGCCGCAGGCAGGACCCCCGGTGGCTGATGTATGGTCTTGGGTTGAGAATTCTTCGCTTCGGTCCTCACATCGGCTGCCGGGGGTCCTGCCTGGCGGCAGGATGACCGTGGTGTGGTGTGACAAAAAGAACCGCGCCCTTTGTCGCATTCCAGATACCACCCAATATCGCGTTTTTCAACCTATGATGCTCATACGAAAGATGGATCGGAAAACCATTCTTCAGAGGGAGTGAGTTACCGTGCTTCGGTAATTATGCTTGAAGCTATGAGTGATCAACCACTACCACCCGTACCGTTTGAACCGACTGATGAAACCCCTATCGGTGATCAGGAACAACCGGATGACAGTGCCCCCGAGGAGACTATTGCCGTGACAGCTTCAGAAGCTGCCCCGACGCAAGAAGCACCACCGAATACACCTGAATCGCAGACTGCCGGCATCATGGTCTATGACCTGCGCCGGGCTTTTGGAACGGTGAAAGCAGTTGATGGTGCCAGCTTTGTAGCTCCGGCAGGAGAAGTGACAGCTCTGATCGGGCCGAATGGCTCCGGGAAGACCACGCTCTTGCTGATTCTTGCTGGTCTGCTTCAGCCCGATTCCGGCAAAGCGATGATCCTGAATCACGATGTGGTCGCCGAAAACCTCAAAGCTCGCAGCTTCGTGGGCTGGATGCCGGACTCTTTCGGCACCTGGGATGCGCTGACCTGCCTGGAGATCCTCACGATCTTCGGGCGGGCGTACGGCATGAAGCGCCAGGCTGCCCAGGACAGAGCGCGGGCACTGTTGGAACAGCTCTTCCTTGCAGAATTCACCGACAGCCCGGCCAGGGTTTTGTCCCGCGGTCAAAAGCAGCGTCTCGGTTTGGCGCGAGCCCTGATCCATGATCCTGCGGTCTTGCTGCTGGATGAACCGGCATCGGGGTTAGATCCGCGTTCACGTGTGGAACTGCGTGAGATTGTCCGTAGCCTAGCTGAGCAGGGGAAGACGATTCTGATCTCCTCCCATGTACTCTCCGAGCTCGATGAGTTCACCGATAACGCTGTGTTCCTCTCGAAGGGACGTACGATCGTCGCTGATCCCGGTGAGGCTGAAGGCAAGAGCCGCGGCTGGCGCCTCGGCGCTCTCGAAACAACCTCCTTGCGGTCCTTCTTGACTAATGCGGACATTCCTTTCAGAGATGCTCCTGGTACATCTGGTGAGGTCATCATTTCACTGAAGGGAACCGAATCGGCGGCTCAGTTGGTCCATGCAGCAGTAGCTGCCGGCGTACCACTGCATACTGTGGCACCGCTGACCGGACGACTGGAAGAAACATATTTGCAACTGAATGAGGAGAGGCGATGAATACGTGGTCTTTGTCCTGGCACGGACTTGTCACTGTAGTTGACCTGGAAGTACGCCAGCGTCTGCGCTCCAAGAGATGGCTCTGGGGATTGCTCGTGTGGTTCCTGTTCATCGGCGCAGTCACGGGGCTGATCATCTACTCGATGTACCAGATCGGTTGCAGTTCCTATGGTTGCAGGGAACTCGATCCCACCACAGGACCGGTCACCTTTGGGATCGTCACCCTCTTTGTCATGGGGATGGCATTGATCGTGACTCCCGCTTTCTCGGCAACCGCGATCAACACTGACCGTATGGCATCGACGTTAGCTACTCTCCAGGCAACAAAACTCTCCAGCCTCGAAATCGTCGCTGGGAAGCTGGTGGCTGCCTGGCTGTCGGCTGCTGTCTTCCTTGTCGCCGCTCTTCCATTCATTGTTTTGTCGACGATCTTAGGAAATATCTCCGCTTGGCAGGTGGCAGTATGCTTCACGGTCGTCTTCATCCTTGTAGCCGTCGTGTGCGCGATCGGACTTGGTTGGTCCGCCGTCTTCACCCGTACTGCTGCTTCAACAGTGATGACCTATCTGTCGGTTGCCGTGATATCGATCATCTCTCCGCTAGTGATGGTGATGTCGTTTCCATTCCTTGACGAGAGGCAGACCATCCAGATCTGGGGCCTCACCGAGACTCAATGGAAGCAGTACAACCGTGAAATGGATGACTATTATGAGTCAGGACGATCGAATAATCAGAATCCACCGGCCCCGCCTGTCGATCAGTGTCAGTGGGTTCCGACCGAAGAATCTGTGACTCGGTTTGATCGGGTTTGGTGGCTGCTGATTCCCAATCCTGTTGTAGTTGTGGCCGATGCCGCACCACTCACCGAGCAAGCCAAAGAGCAGAACGCCAGCGATGTCTTTTCCGCGATACGTTACACCGTTCGTGAGATTGCTATGCCTCCTGTTCTTGAGCGCGATGAGTGTATCTGGCTGTATAACTGGAATCCTGCATATAAGGTCATCCAAAATCCCGATGGCACCTACCGCGTAGAAACAGCCAATGGCATCCCGGTGGATATCCCACCCTCACCAGTCAAGCCGCGCCCACCAGCAGACAACTATCCCGTCTGGCCCTGGGGACTGGCAGTGAACTTCA
>WQYJ01000085.1 GCA_009781325.1 Propionibacteriaceae bacterium
AGGCCGTGTTGACACTGGGCAAGGATGTCAAGGTGTACGGATTCTGTGCATCTGAAGAACCTCTGACAGACCTGTACCCCTTCTGCGTTGCTCAAGAGCCAGAAGACTACGGGCGCCGCGTTGTTGCAGAGATTAAAGCATGGGTTGACGGTGCAACACCTGCGCCTGAAATCCTGCGTCCATTGAAGGAATTCTTCACCGGCCAGACACCTGCACCAGGTGAGGTTGGGTAAAGAATAATGGCCGGGCTGGACTCATCGATTGACACCCGCGGACTTGCCGTACACGATATCGTTAAGCGATTCAGCGGTGTAGAAGCACTGGGGGGTGTCTCGATTGAAGTTCAGCCCGGCCAAATCCTTGGCCTGGTCGGCCATAACGGAGCCGGAAAGTCGACCCTGCTGAAAACAATGTCCGGGGCAATTCGCCCAGACTCAGGAACCATCACCATCGATGGTAATGAGGTTGTCTTTGCCCAACCTGCCGATGCCCTCAAAGCCGGTATCGCGACGGTGTATCAAGAACTGTCACTGCTGGGGAATCTTAGTGTGACCCAGAATGTGTTCCTCGGGCATGAGCTCACCACGGGTGGGGTTCTGCGTAAGGAAGCGATGCGCGATAAGGCCAAAGAAGCTATGGCCACCCTGAACCTGCCTGTCGATCCCGACCGAACTGTCGGTTCCTATCCCGTCGCAATTCGCCAGTTGATGGAAATTGCGGTTGCCATCCATCGCGATGCCCACTACCTCCTCCTCGACGAGCCCACAACATCCCTTGAAGGGGAGCAGATCGATGAACTCCTGGAGGTGCTGAAGTCTCTGGCACGCACCAGAAACATCGGCGTGCTGTTCATCAGTCACAAACTGGACGAGCTATTTGCCGTCAGCGACCGGGTTGTTGCGCTGGTGGATGGGCTTATTCGTGTGGATGGACCCACGTCATCTGTTGCCCGTGCTGATCTGGTTGCCGCGATCGCTGGCTCGGAAGCCGTGGCTGTCCTCACAGATGCTGAAACTCCTGTGCGTGAGACGATGGCCCTTGACCCCGATGCCGTACCCAGTGTGCGTGCTGCCCACCTGCGATCTGCTGTTCTCCAAGATGTCTGCTTGACTGCCTACCCGGGGCGGGTGACCGGAATTTACGGCCTCATTGGCTCGGGGCGTACGGAATTCCTGCGAGCTCTGATGGGATTGGATCCGCTGATTTCTGGGGAGATTGAACTCTTCGGCAACCCCTATCAGCCAAAGTCTCCAGGCAAAGCCGCCAAGTTGGGGCTGGCCTATGTGACTGAGGATCGAAAGTCATCCGGAGTAGTTCCGATGATGAACTCGTTGTATAACGTTGCTTTGCCCATCCTGGATCGTTTCACCTCGGCTGGTGTGCTGAGTGTTGGAAGGATGCTGGCTAACTCAGAAACCATCCTCGACCGATTGAGGGTTCTGGGTAACCGCACCCAGGGTGTTCAATCTCTATCCGGTGGGAATCAGCAGAAGGTAGTTTTGGCGCGTGCTTTGGGCCAAGATCCCAAAGTCTTGTTGCTTGATGAGCCTACGAAGGGTGTTGATATTGGGGTGAAGGTCGAGATTCACCGCATTATTCGCGAACTTGCCCACGAAGCTGGGATGACGATTATCCTGGTCTCATCTGAGGAAGAGGAGATCCTGGATGTCTCGGATCAGGTAGCTGTCTTTGTGTCAGGTTGCTGTACGAGCGAACCTGTCCTTGCGTCTGACCTTACGATATCCGATCTGAGGCAAGCCGCATGGGCGGCCAATGAGGAGTAAGAATGGATAAGGACACTCATGATATTTTGGCTGCAGCCCGTGAGGTTGTCGCCAAGGAGATGACAGGGCTTGAAGCCCTGATAGACCGCTTTGATCCTGCTTTCCTCGACGTCGTTCGCCTGCTGGCTGATTGCCGAGGCAAGGTCTTCGTGTCGGGGGCAGGTACCTCGGGAGCCATGGCACATAGGATGGCCCATCTTCTCTCTGTATGCGGAACTCCCGCCGTACCCCTGCAGCCGATGGATGCCCTCCATGGAACGATGGGAGCTCTGTCCAGCGGCGATGTACTGATGGCAATCTCACGCGGGGGGAAATCCAGTGAACTCAATGATTTGAGTACGCGAGTCCAAACCAGGGGAGTCAAGGTTGTTGCCGTGACATCCAATCCGGATGCACCTCTGGCTGGACTGGCAGATATTGTCGTGATTCTGCCGACCGACAATGTCATCGATCCGGGTGGGGTGATTGCTATGGGATCGACCCTGGTGGTTGGTGCCTGGGGGGATGCTCTTGCCACTGTGCTCATGCGTGTCAAGGGATACACTTGGGACCAGATGCTGTTCACTCATCCGGCTGGAGCCGTGGGCGAAGAGACACACAGACTTACCCCATTGGAGCCGCTGGATACACCAACGATGTGAACGGCGTGTGAAAGGTAGGCTGACATGCCGGTTGTAGCAGGGGTTGATTCATCTACTCAATCATGCAAAGTCGAAATCCGTGATGCTGACTCAGGTAGTGTCATCGGTTCTGGGAGCGCACCTCATCCGCGGACAACCCCACCGGTGTCTGAACAGAACCCTGCAGATTGGTGGAGTGCTTTTTCTGTCGCGCTTGCCAAGGCTTGTGATGATGCCCGAGTATCTCCGAGTGAGATTCGGGCTATTTCTGTGGCAGCCCAGTGCCATGGTTTGGTCTTGCTGGGCCGTGGCGGAGCGGTGCTGCGGCCGGTCAAGCTGTGGAATGATCTGACCTCAGCACCGCAAGCAGAAGCGATGGTCGCCCAGATGGGGAAGGAATTCTGGGCCCAAGCAGTGGGATCAGTTCCGACAGCCGCCTTCACGATCACGAAACTAGCCTGGGTCGCACAAAACGAACCTGAGATCATGGGGCAAGCTGTCGGGGCTTGCCTTCCCCATGATTGGCTGACATGGAAGCTCTGCGGAAACTTGGTGACTGATCGCTCGGAGGCTTCAGGTACGGGCTACTACAATGCCCCTGCGCGGGCGTATCGCTGGGATATCCTTTCCCGCTTCGCAGGGGTCAATGAGAGCTTTGAACTGCCTGAGGTTCTTGGCCCAGACTCCGTCGCCGGTCTGGTTGTCCCCGAGATAGCCGCAGAACTGGGGTTCGGCAAGGATGTTCTAGTCGGGCCCGGAGCTGGTGATCAGCATGCGGCTGCTCTGGGAATGGGAATCGGGGCTGGCGATGTGGTCTTTTCGCTGGGGACATCAGGTGTCGTGATGACGCCATCCCAGGCATCCATTCACGATCCATCCGGGGTTGTCAACGGTGTTTGCGATGCCACGGGAAGGTATCTTCCGCTGATCTGCACCTTGAATTGCACCAAGGTGGTCGATTGGTTCAGAGACTTACTGGGTGTCGATTATGAGCAGTTTGACCGCTTGGCGGTGTCCGTACCCTCGCAGGAGCGGATCCTGACCCTTGCTGCTTACTTCGATGGTGAGCGTACGCCGAGTCTGCCGAACTCTGTGGGTATCTTGGCTGGACTCACTCCAGAGTCGACTAGGGCTCAGATAGCTCGGGCGGCAGTTGACGGAGTTGTGATGGGCCTCGTGGAGGGCTTGGATGCCATCCAGCGATGCGGTGCAGCCGTGGACGGACTCATTGTTGCCGCCGGCGGCGGTGCTGCGTCGTGGGCTTTCCGGCAGTCTATTGCCGATCTGGTGAACAGAGAAGTCCATGTTCTCGAAGCGCCGGGTGCTACGGTTCGAGGGGCTTGCCTCCAAGCTGCGACGATCTTGGCTGGTGTGTCCATCGATGAGATGCGTACGGCATGGCGCCCCCCAGTGGTCGTCACCACACCACCGGGGGACTTGACCTCACCTCAAGCGCGCGCGGCTTACCGAGAACTGGCTGGGTACCGCGGGATGGATCGCAGCTAGGGGGTTTCCATCTCGGCGTTCGACGGTGGCGTTGGGCCGGGTGCAATAACTTTACGGATCATCATGATGACAACGAACACCAAGTAGCAGGCAAAGAGAATATTGGCGATTCGCGGTGGGAGTAAGTGTGCAATCTGTGCTCCAAAGGGCCCGGTGACAACGGCAGATAAACCGATAATGAGTCCTGCCCTCACCAGAACACGGTGGCCGAAGAGGTTTCCGATCAGCGCAGAGATGACAGCCGGAGCCATCATAACAAGAGAGACACCCTTGGCTACCAGGTCCGAAACACCGAAGACAATCATCATCACAGGAACAACGATGACACCCCCGCCGATACCCAGCAGACCGGCAGCGATTCCGGCAACCATACCCAGGCCTACCAAGGCAATGACCTGCCAGGTACCCCAGGTCATCATGCCATCCCGGTGCGGCACGACAAGGAGTAACTGGATGATCATCGCTGCGGCAAACAGGATGAAAACCCACTGTGCAGCCTTGCGTGATAGGAATCCCAGCAGACGAGAACCGATCTGGGCTCCCACAACAGCACCGAGGGCCACCACAGCCCCAGCACCCCAGTCGATGGAACTGTGGAAAGCATAGGAGATGATGCCCACGATACAGGCTGGAATGATTGCCATGAGTGAGGTGCCGACAGCGAGCTTGTGTTCAACACGTAAAGCAAGTACCAATCCTGGCACGATGATCATGCCTCCGCCGATGCCAAAGAGCCCGGAGAACAGACCAGCAAATAGTCCTAAGCCGATCAGGGCTGCGATTTGCCTGGGTGCCAGGGTGGTGCTCATATCACCACCCTATTGGTTTTCATGCCGCCAGGTGCTGATTCTGATGAAACGTGGATTCCAGCCGTGTTGTGCTGGGATTGACCATTTCGCTGATCATCATGGCAACAACAAAGGCTAAATAGGCAGCGAAAAGGGTATTGGCTATTCGGGGATGAATCACGTGGGCGATCAGCACACCGAAGGGGACTGTTAATCCTGCCGCCAATCCCACAATGAGACCGGGTTTCGCCAGAATGCCAGGCCCGCGTACCTTGCCGATGAAGACAGACGAGGCTCCGGGAAGCATCACCAACAGGGAGACCCCCTTGGCGACGACATCAGCAACACCGAAAATAACCATCATGGCTGGAACAACGATGACACCGCCGCCGATTCCGAGTAAACCGGCTGCAAACCCAGCCACCAGGCCTAAGGCAAGCAAAACGAAAACTTGCCAGACGCCCCAGGTCATCACAGCGACGCGGTGCGGTGAGGTGATCAGCAGTTGAATGATGATGACAACCGAAAAGATGATGAAGGCCCACTGGGCAGCCTTGCGCGACAAGACTCCCAGCAAACGGGCTCCTAGTTGAGCTCCCACGACGGCGCCGACGGCAACGATGGCCCCAGCACCCCAGTCGATGGAGCCGTGAGCAGCGTACAGAATGATGCCTATCGCAGAAGCTGGAATGATGGTCATCAGCGATGTTCCCACGGCGATTTTGTGTTCTATGCGTAAGACGAGCATGAGCCCGGGTAGAACAATCGTGCCGCCCCCCACACCGAACAGACCTGTTAAAAGACCTGCGAGCAATCCGAGCCCAATCAGGGCTCCGATTTGCCTCGGTGTATACGAACCAGAAAAATCCACAAAGAATACCTTAGAAGAAACCTCCGACATTTTTTGGAAACTTCTTCCGGGTTTTGCTTCCTGCCTCGCGGGATTCTTGTGTGGAGAGGTAAGATGGGGAGTTCTCGTATGAGGATGCCGGGCCTAAGGATCATTTTTCCGTGCCTGAGCAGAATATCGCCGACAAGGCACCCTTGAAAGGAAAATAGCGTGGCAGATGAAAGATCGGGAGATGCCCGCGGAAAACGCGGAAGTTCATCTGGCTCACGCAGTCCGCATTCATCGGCGGGATCTCGCCGCAAGACAGAGTGGACAGGGTCCTCAGGTTACAAACCGAAGACCTCCTCCTCGCGGGGATATGGTGACCGTAGCCGGTCCTCGCAGGGTGACAGACCGGCATGGAAGAAAGATACCGGCGAGCGTTCATCGGCCCCGCGTGAGTATGGGGATCGCCGCCCTCGCGAGTTTGATGACAGACAGGATCACCCGAGATACGGCAGATCTGACCGACCACACCGCAGCGGAGAAGATCAGCCTCGCCGCCGAGACGATGATCGCCCGAGCTTTGATCGTGGGGATCGTCAGGATCGACCCAGGTACGATCGCGGGGATCGACCGCGAGGAGATCGCCCCAGGTACGATCGCCAGGATCGCCCTAGGTTTGATCGTGGAGATCGGCCAAATCAGGATCGTCAGGATCGTCCGAGGTACGACCGTGGGGATCGTCCGAGTCAGGATCGACCCAGGTACGACCGTGGGGATCGTCCGAGTCAGGATCGACCCAGGTACGACCGTGGGGATCGTCCGAGTCAGGATCGACCCAGGTACGACCGTCAGGATCGCCCGCGAGAGGATCGCCCCAGGTATGATCGCGGGGATCGACCAAATCAGGATCGTCAGGATCGACCCAGGTACGACCGTCAGGATCGCCCGCGAGGGGATCGCCAAGACCGTCCTAGATATGATCGTCAAGATCGACAGGATCGGCCTCGCTACGATCGTCAAGATAAGCCTAGGTACGACCGTCAGGATCGGCCCAGCCAGGATCGTCCAAGGTATGATCGCCAAGACCGCCCTCGCTTTGACCGTCAAGATAGACCCAGATACGACCGTCAGGACCGTGCGGACCGTCATGACCGCGAATCTGGTGATCGCCAAGACCGCCCTCGCTTTGATCGCCAAGATCGTCCGAGATACGACCGCAACGATCGCAGCGGCGGTGACCGAAGGCCGTACCGTTCAGATGATCGCCCCAGATATCGCAGCGATGACCGGGATAGGCCTCGCAGGGACGACAAACCCCCGCGTTTCGAGGGCGGCAGGCAAGATTTCTCAGGTGAGGATCGCCCGCGCAGGTTCAGTGATTCACGCCCATCAGGTTCGCGGGACACCCATTCCAGCCGAGCAGGCGATTCCCGACCGCCGCGCTTCCGTGACGACCGTCCGAGGCGCCCGCGCGAGGATCGACCCACCCCTCCTGGTTTGGAGCCGCGTCCGGATGAACCGCCGACCCCGGAGCTTCCAGAAGATGCGAAGATGCCCCGTGGTATGAAGGCTGAACTGAAGAGTCTGTCATCAGAGATGGCTCAGATCGTCGGCGCTCATCTGATGATGGTTCCGCTGCTAATCGACGATGACCCTGAACTGGCCTACCGCCATGCTGAGGCTGCTCGCTGCCGGGCTGCTCGCCTTCCGATCACCCGTGAAGCTACCGCTGAAGCCGCCTATGCAGCCGGAATGTTTGAGGAAGCGTTGACTCAGTTCAAGACTCTGCGCAGGATGACTGGTTCGCCTGATGTCATTCCTGCCATGGTGGATTGCCTGCGCGCGCTCGGTAAGTACCGGGAAGCCTTGGAATTGGCAGACAGCGGTTCACGTGAGATTGAAGACCCCTCGATGGCGATTGAGTTGCTGATTGTCACTGCTGGTGTTCGGGTAGACATGGGCCAGCGCGAGGAAGGGATGCGCCTGTTGCGCCGTGAAATTGAGCGGCCTACGATGCGTCACCCTCAGCTTGCCCAGGCTCGCCTGCTGTTTGCCTATGGAGATTTGCTATCCCAAGCAGGTGACACAGCAGGGGCCTATCACTGCTTCTCTATTGCCGCCAGCCTGGATCCCAGTGAAACTACAGCAGCCTTTAGCCGCCTTGATGAGATGGATGGAGTCACCTTCGAACTCGACGAATCAGAGTTTGTCGATGAGGACACCGACATCGACGACTCCGATGATGACGAGCTTCCTGAAGACTTTGAGGAAATCGAAGACAGCGAAGAAATCGAAGACAGCGAAGAGGACGGTGAGGAGGCGTAGGAGTGGCTCAGCTCGTTGATGCCTATGACCTGGTCGGCTTTGACCTGGATGGAGTCATCTATCGAGGAGCGGATGCGGTTCCGTACGCCGCCGAAACCATTTCTGAACTTCATCGCCGCGGAATCCATGTTGGCTTTATGACGAACAACGCCC
>WQYJ01000086.1 GCA_009781325.1 Propionibacteriaceae bacterium
CGAAGAGGGACTGGTTGTTGATCTCCAGATAGGTCTTAGACCCGCGTACGATGAACTCTGCCCTCTGACAGGTCTTCAGCAACCCAGGGATGTCGCGGTAAGCCTTCATGTCTGCGAGCTGATCCCCCACATAGAACTCGTTGCCCTTGGTCAGATACACAGCAATCGCGTTGTATTTCCTGTCATCGAGACCAGCCATCGCTTGGACAGCGGTAATGATCGACACTTCATGTTCAACAGATTTTCCGCCAAAGAGCACAGCCACATTAATCTTCACACCGGTTATTCTAATGGGCACTGGCAACCCGGATGGATCAGTAGTTGTCAGGCAGATCGTTTTCGAGCAGAATCACCCTCGGTCCTCCAGGATTCAGCGCATAAGCTGCGGAGATGGCTTGCTGAACATCGGCAACAATGGTGAGTTGTGCAGGATCATAGCCGGTGGATAATAGTCCGCGGGCAATGGGCTGGGTCTGCTTTTCACCCACGAGGAAGACATGGTCACAGATGGCAGCTTGAACCCCGAAGGCTTCATTCAGTTCTTCCTCGCGTGCTCCAAGCTGCACCATCCCAGGAGTGATAAGAATCTTGGTGCCTTCCAACATGGCGAGAGTATCCAAGGCAGCCTTGGCACCGGCAGGATTGGAGTTGTACGCATCGTCGAGGATGGTGACATCACCGGTGCGGGAGATGGCCAATCGGTGGGGTGCCGGGGCAAGTTTGCGCAGTTGAGTTCTCAACTCAGCTTCGGTGACACCGAGGTCCAGCGCTACCGCTGAAGCACCGGTGAGATTCTGAATATTGTGGGTTCCAATGAGCCCTGTTTCAAGATTTCTGAGCTGTTTCCCGCGATGAAACAGTGTGAAACTAGTTCCGTAACTAGTTCCTGATTTCGTGACTTTGATGTCGCAGGAATAGGTGGAAAACTCCTTGTTAAACCCATAAAGGCTGCGCTCTTGATCGGGTTGATTGGCAGCCAGAATCGGGTCATCGCCGTTTAAATAGAGCATTCCTTTGCCCCGAACGGCTTCAGCGAGCTCCATCTTGGTTTGAAGGATCGCTTCTTGGGAACCGAAGCTCGCTAAATGCTGTTCTCCGATGGCTGTAATCACACCAATCGTGGGATTAACCAATCGGCAATCTTCAGCGATCTCCCCGATATGTTCGGCCCCCATTTCGCAGACGAACACCTCATGGGTGGCTCTCAGTTCACCGCGGATGGTCTTGGTGATCCCCATCGGAGTGTTGTAGGACTCTGGGGTCATCAAGACGTTGAAGTGGCCGCGCAGCAAGGTTGCCAGGTAGTACTTCAGTGAGGTCTTCCCGTATGATCCGGTGATCCCGATGGTGATCAGGCGCGGATGGGCAGCGAGCATACGCTTGGCATCGTTGAGGTAGTGCTGGCGGACACCGTACTCGATGGGAGTGTTGATCCAGTTGGCGATGATCACCCAGACCGGGGAGAGGATGTAGGGAACTGTCGCGGTGAGAATGCGTGCAGACTCACCAGCCAGCGCAGTCAGCACTATGAACGCCGCCGCGACCACACCGATGGTGACAAGCATCCGGATGACCCGGGTTGTGTAGACCAGAGGCTTCTTAACCCTGCGACGCGGGAAGTTCACGGCAATGGTAATGGCGAACCAGATCAGCAGCAGGATCGCAGCAAGCACAGGTGTCACGAAGCTGAGCAATGCCAAGGTGAGGGCAATCAGCGGAAGCACCCAGGCAGATCGGTTCTTTTTAAGCCAGCGCAGATGAGTGCCGAGATCGTAGGTGTTCAACTGGAACATGTGCATCTGCGTATTCACCGCAAAGGCTGCGGCAAGATAGGCGAGAATGACCACGGCAATCCACATGGGGTTCAGCCTATCTGAAGGAAGGACTCGACAACCTTGCGGAAGGTGTGTGCCTGTTCGATGAAGGAATAATGCCCGGCACCGGTGAGAACAACCAGGCCCGAGCCGGGAATCAGAGATTCCATGAGACGCCCATCGGATAGGGGTGTGTCAGTATCGGACTCCCCCCAGATCAGCAAGGTTTCGGCTGTGATTTCCGGGAGCAGTGGCTCGAGATTCTCGTTGACGACTTTCACCAAGGAGGCTCTCATGACCGGTGAGGCAGCCGCATAGTCGGTGGAGCCCATGAGTTGCTGGAAGCTGTTCAAGGCTGTGGGGAATAGCTTTGCCACTGGCGCCCAAGCCAGTACGGCCTTACCCGCTTTGTAGAAGCGTACGCGTACATGGTATTTCCAGGACCGTTTGGGCAGTATCCCCGCGGAGTCAACCAAAATCATCTTGTCGACAGTGAATGGCAGTCCTGCGTCGGTGGCCAATCGGATGGCAACGCGCCCACCGTGGGAATGTCCCAGCAGAATCACCTGATCAGCATCAAAGGTCGAAATGAACTCGGAGGTGAAGCGTACATAATCATCCATCCCCCAGGGCATCGGCGGTTCATCGGTACCCCCGCACCCGGGGAAGTCCACACTCACCACGGTGTATGCAGCAGACAGAGCCTGTGCGATCGCAGAGAACAAAGTGAGGTTAGCCCCCCACCCGTGCAGGAGGAAAACACATGGCCCTTGCCCGCGTTGTTCATAGTGGACTTTCAGTCCATCCAGAACCATTTCCACGCCTGTCCTCCTGTGAGTCATGCCCGATGAAAGCCGCAGTTAGCCTACCATAGGGGGTATGAAGATCCCCTCGACACTCACCTTCACCCATCCCGGCGACCGCGTGGCAGACATGTTCGTCAACCCGGACTTTGCCCTGCATGTCGGCAAGGAGGTTGACGCAGAAAACGTCACCACCTCACAGATAGACAAGGGTCTGACATCCGTTTTCACGATCCCCTCCCCCGATTCAGTACGGAAGCTCCTAGGCCCGACAATGACTGTCACCGAGACTGTCACCTGGGAGGCTCCCCGACCAGACGGCTCCCGTCGAGGCAGGATGACCATGAGTGTCACAGGAATGCCAGCCAAGACCGATGGCCCCTTGACTCTGACCCCCACAGCAACCGGCTGCGTGGTCGACTACGATGCCGAGTTCATGGTCAGAATCCCCCTGTTCGGCAAAAAGATCGAAGACATGGCCCAGAAGTATCTCACCCAAATCATCTCCGCCTGCGAACGAGTAGGTAACAACTGGCTCAACAGTAACTGATTGCCCCCAGGAGTTATCCACAGATTCACCTGGACCCCTGATGCAGGGGAATAGAGGCGTTCAAAAAGTGGATTCATGCTGGAGCCGTCTTTTGCCCAATGTCTTCTTTTTAGCCCCGCTCAACCTTGTGGATGATCTCATTATGGACTAGAACGCGGATGATGGCACAGCCACACCAGCACTGCTAAAGCTTCAATGCCGCCTGAAATCATAAGTATCTTTGGTCACATCGAGTCTCTTGCCATTAATAATGACAATTTGATCAGTTTCCCACGAAACGGTGCACCGAGGATTAGGCAAGCTCATGCTACCTTCATAGTAGATACTCTTCTTTTTCCCGGTTTTGTTGGTAACCACCATACCCCCAGTGAAGCCCGCTGGACGCCCAGCGTAGACATCGTAGAGATTCACCGTATAGGTGCCTTCTGGTGAGGTGGATGCGCACAGGAATTCTCCACGAGAGACGTTGGGCATGGTATTTGGAGAGCCAGCATATAATACATATCCGATAAGAAGCAGAATCAGCAGAATTGTTGTCCCGATCACACAGAACACCCACAAAACCACTTTTCGTATCATTTGTCCCTCCTAAGTAAAAACTCCAACGAAGCCTGAAACAGGACTATCCATGTCTTAGCGCCTCCCATAATCATATTTGTCTTTTCTCACGTCGAGTCTTTCGCCATTGATAACAGCAACGCTGTCACTTTCCCACACCACCGGGCACCCAGGTCTTACCGGCTCTGGAATGTATTTTTCACCCTCATAGTAGATATTCTTCTTTCTCCCGGTTTTGTTAGTCACCACTTCACCTCGTATAGAGTCTGATGAAAGTGCAGCGCTAACCACATACATATTCACCGTATAAGTGCCCTGTGGAGAAGTCGAGGCGCACACAAATTCTCCATGTGGCAACCTAGTCATGCTAAAGGCTAAGAAATAAATTCCTAAGGACACTATTAGAACTGATGTCAGCAAAACACTAATCGCCCAAAGAGTACCCTTAACAAGCATAGACATCACCTGTCTAGCCTTACTGGACTCTACAGGCTTATCGATTCCAGTACGCATTCCACCCCATTCTGATTTTTTCGTTGTCGTCTTTCTCGTCGAAGTAGGTCGGCAGCCATTCCCAATGTATCTCTTTTTCATATGCTTGATATATCCCGGCCGCAATACACAGAATCTCTTCATTGTAGCCATAGGCTGCACCCATGTAGCCAAAAACATAGTTACCTAATTGCTCTGCCGACCATAACTGTCCATTGAAATACATAAATTCTGTCTTCATCTTGCTTCCACCATGCAAATACTGCCATTCGACTTGGCGTTTGATGTCAAAGTATGCATGTGACTTAACAAGTTCAACGAAGGTGAACATCTTTAGCGTATGAACCAATCCCGATGGCCCCCATGGTGGATTAAGTCCAGTAAAGAATGCAGCCAGGTTTTCCATTCTCTCCGAATTGGTACGTAAATACTCATCGATTCTCTGTTGAGCATCAACGATCAATACTTGTGACACACTTCCACTCGAGCTACCTCCTGTGGGTTTCTTTGGTTCTGACAGAACCTTTTCACCAGGGATCGTATTATTCGATGTGCCGGGGGCCACAGGCCCCACCATTGTTGTGGGTTTGCTCCACAGATCCCATCCACCTTTACCATCGGAGCGATACTCATAATCACCATCAGCCAATGGTTTCAACCCGCTGCGATCCGAGAACGTTGCGGGACTGTTGTACCCATATCGGTAGGCATTCAAACCTAGGGGGGGAACCGATGATCGAATCGGGTCGCTGGTGATAAATGCTCCGAGGGTGGGATCATAGTCGCGGGCTCCAATTCTGGTTAGACCGGAGTCATCCTTAATACCACCTACAAATCCGTGTTCACCAACCCACCCGGTGCCTGTTTGACCTCGAACTTGCCCATAGGGATCCTGCCATTTCAGTGTCGCTTGGCGTGTCCCATGATTGATTTGTACATGAGTGGTGCCTTGCCAATCAGCGATTAATGTCCATACATCCGAGTTCGCATTCGACGTGCGTGCTGCAACGAGCTGCCCGTGATGAGAATAGTAGCGCACCGCTGATAGCGTAGATCCTGTCAACGTGATCTCCGCCCCAGCGACATACACTGTGGTGACGCTACCTTGTTGACGAACCAAACGACTCCCTTGTGCGTCATACACCATTCGTGCCACTACCGTGCCACCTTCACTGATTTGAACAGGGTTTCCCTGCTCATCCCAGGTCAAGGTTTGAGTAGCACCCGAGGGTCCAAGGCGACTGGTCATATTTCCTGCCGCATCATACCCATAGGTTCGTGTTCCACTGGTTGAACCAGTGGTCACAGCACTCGTCACTGTATGTGGGCGAACGGCCGTTGCACCAGCAGTGGGGTGAGTATTATTTGTGGTTGATGATGTGGTTTTAGTTCGATCAGTCTTTGACGCAACCCGACCGATCGTGTCAATACCCCAAGTGTGCCAGTACGGAGCCGGGCCTCCCAGCCCTGATTGCGTTGGAGGATCTGAACACCCATATGTCGAAGGTGACCATGCATCGACCAACTGCCGCTGAAAATCATAAGCAAAACACTGGTTATCGGTGACAAGACCTGGCCACATCTCATGCACCCTTGTGATGTTTCCGGCTTGATCATAATTCAGACTCAAATTACCACCCGAGGGAGCATTCGTCAGATTATTTCCCCACACTTGGACTTCATTCACACGTTCGGTTGATGCATCCCAGGCTACTACCGATTTCAATGGCCCAACACCGTTGACTTCCGCAGTAAAGCTGGCGAACAAATCATTAGAATAGTATGACGACGTGGACACATACTGAGTTGACACACTTCCTATCGTCCCGGTAAGGCTATATGGAAATCCCACAGCGGTATACCCATATGTGAGTGTTTCTGCGTTGAGCGGGCCTGCTTTGGGTAGCACTTGAGATGACAGGGATCCATCATGATTATATGTGTAGGTTGTCGAATAACTTCCTGCAAGTTGAGAACCGATCAAACCAGTAACCGCCGGAATCACAGTCGTGGTTTTCGTGGGGCGACCAGCAGTATCATAGATGTCCACCTTATCCACGAATTGGACACCATGGGCATACCTTGTTTGGGAAGCAACCAAACCCTTCTTGACAGTGTCGTATGCTGTTGACGTCAGCAAAGCTCCCTTGGCTGTGGTGGTGGAGGTTTCCCGACCCAGTGCATCATACACATGCCAGATAGTCACTCCACGAGCATCAGTAGTCGACAACAACAGACCCGTCTTACTAAAGACAGATTGAGTTAATCCTCGATCAGGGTCTTGCTCCGAAATCCTGTTTCCTTGGAGATCCCAGGTGTATTGCCACACATCACCCTTCGAATCAATGACCTTGGTCAGATTCCCTGCCGAATTATAGGCATATTTGGTAGTCACACCACTATACGCAGTAGAAGGACCAAGGTGTTCTATCACATCGGTCACCCTCCCAAACACATCACTGATCGTCGTTGTTGGGGTGCCGCCTTGAGGTGGGGTGACCGCCACACGATCCCCGCCATACACAGTTGCTGTCGCCCAGTAATACACCTCGAAACCATACAAAGCATCATTGGTAACCCTACCCGCAAAATCATAACTCAGTCGATGGGAACGGCGGATAGCTGTGCGCGAACTTGGTGCCTCAAGCATAATTCGAGGGTCAACTCTGGTCCCCACGTTGTATTCGTCTATCAGCACTGGCTCACCAGCCGAATTATAGCTAGTGTCTACAAAGTTACGTGTATAGCGAATCGTATCTGCAGTTTGAGTTTGACGCGGTCGTAGAAAAGAATCAAAAATCGTTACCGAAGGAACATACGTGATTCCATCAGCTTGTAAAACAAGTGTCTTCACTGCATTTCGCTCTGCCCCAGCAGTTGCATTCGTATACTCGTATTTCTTTGAGGGGGTTAGCGTTTTTGCTCGACCCGGTAACCAAACTGCGGTAACCCGACCCAACCCATCGAGCGTAGCCTCTGTGGTTTGACCACCTGGTTCCACAGTCTTAATTGGGTGCCCAGTCCTAGTGTCGAAAGTAGTCGTTGTCAGCAATGGAGTAAGCGGCCCCGAGCCATCCGGATCCGCAGATGTTATTGTCATACTCGACAATAAGCCACCAGTGGTATGAGTGTAACCATAGCTTGTTGCCTGTGCTAAAGCATCGGTCACTTTGGTAACCCGGCTCCACCCATCATACGTAATCGTTGCTGTGGTCCACCAAGTTCGTGTAGCTGAACCGGTCAACTCCTCAGCTTTTGTTAATAACCCCTGCATTACAGAACCCAACGTGGTTTTATTGTCATAGTAATAACGCGACCATGCAATTACACTCTGAGTGTCTACTGGAACCGAGCAAAAGTTAGGCATCGTTGAAGTCTCAGAAACCCGATCATCCGGAAACCCCCCACTCGCATAAGTGGTACGCACACACTGTTCGTCGCCTGCGACCGCCAAATCACCCTCTGATTCCCACATCGTCACTTGGCCAAATGAATCCCGGGTCTTCACTGTTTCGCGGGAGTATCGGATCGCACCATTGGACAGCTTCTGTCGATGCTTTATTTGAGCCACATCCACCATACGAGCAGAATGACGTCCATCATTTGCTGTGACAGC
>WQYJ01000087.1 GCA_009781325.1 Propionibacteriaceae bacterium
AAAGACAGTACGCCCCTCAGAATTACTCCCAATTTGCAGTCGATCAAGCCCGATAACGGTGGTGGTGATCGGCTGCGCCGAAGACATGAATTCTTCTTGATTCCGTTTGTGGCGTATCGTCATGAAAAAGAAAAATGCGGTGGATGCAAGGCCGAGGACAATGAGGGCAATGGCTAATAAACCCCAGTTATTTAGCAGGCCATAGATGCCAGCAACTATTGGCATACCCGAAAAGATCAACCCGGACGTCCAATTCCCGTTCGGTGAGGTTTTCTTCAGTTTCAGCTCTTCCATGATGCTCCCTCGGTAGACTCTCACTACAAGCATAGATTGACATCTAATTTATTTAGGAAATCATGAATTGGGTGGAAGGTGCCCCCCGGTCATCCTGCCGCAGGCAGGACCCCCGGCGGCTGATGTATGGACTCGGGTAAAGACCTACCTCAAGACCCTAAGACGGCTGCCGGGGGTCCTGCCTGGCGGCAGGATGACCGGGGGGTGGCAATGTATCGACTCGGGTAAAGACCTACCCCAAGACCCTAAGACGGCTGCCGGGGGTCCTGCCTGGCGGCAGGATGACCAGGGGGGTTGGCACACTTTCAGGGGGTTGGCACGCTTACTTTGTCTTGTTCCATGGGGACAGGGGAACATTGTGGGTCTCGTAGGTAGGCCAGGCCATGTCACCGTCTGGGGCGGCTTCGAGTTGGGGCGGTGTGAATTGATCCCTGATGACAGCATCTAGTTCTTTCTGGGGCACCACAAACACAGTGTCTACATCGATGAGGTACTTAGTTGGATTGTCTGGATCGACATAGACCATGACCTGGAGCGACAGAGGACCCTCGTCTATTTCCCGCGTGTTCCAACTGTTCCTCAGTATCCGATCGAGGGTTTCCTTAGTACCTTCCTTGAGATCCTCACTTCTGAAAACATGCAAGCGGCCAGTCTTCGGGTCTACCCAGTGACAAACGAGTTGATAGACAAACCGAAGGCTGCGATTAACCCTCTCCTTATCGACCCCGACAATAGTTGCAGCCACTGGTTCAACCTTTGTCCTCAGGCCAGCGTTCTTATCTTGTTGGCGCACAGCCATCACGGTTCCCAGAACCAGCATTCCGCCACCAATACTCAGATTTGTGATGGGAAAGGGAATCGGGGCAACAATGGCTAAAACTAGGTGAAGGATTGATAACCAACCGCCCATGACTGCCGTAAAAACCCAGATGCCCTTGCGGTTCGCTTTCTTAAGCTTCAACTCTTCCATTACTTGCCCTTCTTTGCCCTTATTTCAAGTATAGATGGGTGTCTGTGGTGTGCCCCCCGGTCATCCTGCCGCAGGCAGGACCCCCGGAGGCAGATGTAAGGACTCGGGTAAAGACCTACCCCCAGACCCTACGACGGCTGCCGGGGGTCCTGCCTGACGGCAGGATGACCGGGGGTTGACAATGTAAGGACTCGGGTAAAGACCTACCCCCAGACCCTACGTCGGCTGCCGGGGGTCCTGCCTGGCGGCAGGATGACCGGGGGGGAAAGGGTGGCAAAGGGGATTGATCACAAAATAGTCACAGTTCTGTAACAGTGGGCGGTGAATCCTTGACTCCCCTATCCAGCCGGAATACATTTGTTTCGTTGCGAAATACTCGAAGGGGTTTCCGCATAGTCGAAAGGGGGCAAGGGTGCCGGATTCGCGAAAACGGTCTTCTTCCTCTGTTGAGCGCGCCTTTGAATTCCTTGACCTTGTGGCTGAGGCCAAGCCTCATGGCGTCACACTCACTGATCTCGCTCGGGCGAGTGCACTCCCTGTTTCCACTTGTCATCGCTATGTTTCCACCTTGGTCGACTTGGGAGCCTTGAGCAAGGATTCCGCGGGTCGGCTGTTCTTGGGGGCGAAACTTCTCACGCTGACCCAGGCTGCACTCGAGGGAAATACGCTGAGAACCCAAGCTCGCCCGTACCTGGAACAACTCGCTGCTGTGTCAGGTGAGACCGTCCACCTAGGCGCGCACACCGATCACGGTATTGTCTACATCGACAAGATTGATTCCGAACAAGCCGTACGCTTGGTCAGCCGAATCGGGTCAGTCGTACCGCACTATTGCACGGCAATGGGAAAGGCCGTCCTGGCCGTACTCTCACCCGAGGAACGTGCGCCATTCCTCGCCAAAGCCACAGCCCATACTTCCTATACTCTGACCGGCTCCAACCTCGACGCTGAAATCCAAGCCATCGCTGAGCGGCGCTGGGCCATTGATGAACAAGAAAATGAAGAAGGCGTACGGTGCATCGGCGCCGCTATCGTCTCCCCCACAGGAGAACTGTTGGGGGCTGTTTCCGTTTCCGGTCCTGCCGGACGTTTTACTCGACAACTCTGCGCCGACCTTGCTCCGCTTGTGCTCGCTGCCGCAGACAACGCAGGCCAGCAGACCTGGCCGCACCCCACCTAACTCTTAACACCAAGGAAACTACCATCATGACCACTGGAACGATACAAGTCGAAAACCCCGCCACCGGGGAAGTCATAGGCCAGGTCCCAGAAGCCACAGTCGACGATGTGGCGACCTACGTAGCCCAAGGCATGAAGGGCCAAGCCGCCATGTCTGCTACCCCTGCTCACGAACGCCAAGCCATGCTGCTGCGACTGGCGGATCTCATGGAAGCTGATCTCGAAGAACTGGCTTACCTGGACGCTGCCGAAAACGGCAAGCCAGTCCAGCAGACTCGCTGGGAATGCGAAGCAGCAATCAGGATCATCCGCGGGTACGCCGGAGAAGCCACCCGCATTCTGGGTCGGCAGTTCCCCATGGATGCTGTACCCGGGCTTGAAACCCACTTCGCAGTCACCATTCGCCAACCCTTGGGTCTGGTGGCAGCACTGATTCCCTTCAACTATCCGGTTGAGTTGTATTCTCACAAAGCAGCAGCAGCTCTGGCTGCCGGAAACGCAGTCATCACCAAACCGCCTACTCGCTGTCCGCTCGCTCTGTTCAAGATCCACGAGTATTACGCGAAGGCTGGGTTCCCCGAATTCGCTCACCAAGTCATCATCGGCAACCGCGATGTGGTGGCTGCGCTGGCAGATCACCCCGACATTGCTGCGGTCACCTTGACTGGAGGTACGCCGGCTGGACGCAACGTCGCTGAACGCTGTGCACGCCGATTCGCCAAGGTCTTCCTAGAACTAGGCGGCAATGACCCGATGATCATCCTCGACGATGCCGATCTCGATAAGGCCGTCGATGCCATTGTGTACGGACGTCTGGCACGCGGTAACGGGCAAATCTGCTGCGCAGTCAAGCGCATTTATGCCACTCCAGGTGTCTACGACGAATTGGCTGCCCGCATCATCGCGAAGACCAAGACTCTGGTCGTCGGTGACCAGCTCAACGAGGCCACCGAAGTCGGCCCCCTGATTGGTGAGCGCGACGCCATCGAGGTCGAAGCCGCCATTGCACAACTCGTTGCCGAAGGTGCCACACTAGAGATCGGCGGAGAACGCACAGGTACGTTTATCGCTCCGGCCGTACTGACCAACGTACCGGCACATGCCCCGGCGATGGCAGAAGAAATCTTCGGCCCTGTGGTTCCGCTGGTGAGAGTCGAAAGCCTCGAGGAAGCAATAGCCCTGGCAAACGACACCCCGTACGGCCTTCAAGCCTCCATCTTCACCCATGACATCAACCGGGCACTCAAGGCTGCTGTGCAGATCAATGTTGGGTCGGTGATGATCAACGGGACCACTGCGATGCGCGCTGAAAACCTGCCCTTCGGCGGTGTGGGTGAGACCGGGGGTTATCGCGAAGGCCTCCATGACACTGTCTTGGACTTCACCAGGCAAAAGACCATCGTCGCCTTTGGAGCCTTGGCATGAGCTTAGCTATGCGCAATGTGCGCAAATCCTATGGCAACGCCGAAGTATTACACGGCGTTAGTCTGACCGCGGAGCCTGGTCAGGTGGTCGGAATTGTCGGCGCTAACGGCGCCGGCAAGTCCACCCTGATTAAGGTCCTGGCCGGTGCAATCACCATGGATAGCGGCGAAATCGAACTGGATGGCAAGCCGCTGAATCTCAAGAGTCCCCGAGATGCCATCACCCTGGGGATTCACACCGTCTATCAGGAACTATCGATCGTTCCTGAGTTGACCGTGACTGAAAACCTCTTGATGGGTTCCCTGCCCAAACATCGAGGTCTGATCAGTTGGCGCCGAGCTCACAAGAAAGCAGCGGAACTCCTCGAAGAGACTGGCTTTGGAGTGGTTAATCACCGTCTGAAGACCGGCAGTCTGACCGTTGCCCGCCAGCAGATGGTCGAAATCGCGAAAGCCTTGGTGACTCAACCCAGAATTCTCGTACTCGATGAACCTTCGGCGGTGCTGTCAGGCTCAGACTTAGATTCCCTCTACAGTCTTATTGCCCGGTTGAAGAAGACCGGAACCACAGTGATCTATATCTCTCATCGGCTCCAAGAGGTTCTCAACCTCGCTGACACAATCATCGTGATGAAAGATGGTGAGTTCCTCGCGGAGATGACACCTGCGCAAACTGATGAGGACCACATCATTGCGCTGATGGCAGGGCGGAAAATCGACCAAGTTTATCCGGATCGCCGTGACTGCTTCGGTGAGCCTGCCCTAGAACTAATCAACGTCTCCCGACCCGGAGAATTTGAAGACATTTCCTTCACCCTGCACCGCGGAGAGGTGCTGTCCATCTTCGGACTGGTGGGCTCAGGACGAAGCGAATTAGTCGAAGCTCTGTTTGGAGCCCGACGCTTTGCCAGCGGTGAAGTCCTACTGAACGGCAAAAAGAGACGGTTCACCAAACCCTCGCAAGCGGTTGAGGCTGGCATGGCTTTGGTAACAGAAGACCGTAAGCGTACCGGACTGATCCTGGGGCTCAAGGTCTCCGAGAACATCACCCTAGCCACCTGGCACGGCCTAATCCTGAACAAAGCCAAGCAGCGCAGTGACATCGCAGCTATGACTGAAAACCTATCCATACAACCAGCTAACAGCGCTGGGCTGGAGGCTTGGCAGCTTTCTGGGGGCAACCAGCAGAAAGTGGTTCTCGCGAAGTGGCTGCTGACTGATCCTCAGATTCTGGTTCTCGATGAACCAACCCGCGGTGTCGATATGACCACCCGCGTACAGATCTACTCAATGATTGATGACTTGGCCCGCCGCGGTCTGTCAGTGCTGATGGTTTCCTCGGATCTCACTGAGGCAATCGAAGCAGCCGACCGGGTCTTGGTCATGCGTGAAGGGCGTCTCGTCAGCGAATTCACTGCTGCCCAGACGACTGAAGATGAAGTCCTTGCTAGCTCGATTGGAGTCAAATATGACCAGCTTCACGATGCCTGAGATTGCCTTCCGCCGGGGCCGCATCCTGGTCAATGATCGCGATATGACCATGGTGGCTATTCTGCTCCTGGTCCTGATCGCACTGGCTATTGCTGCGGATCCGCTCACAAATCACGTGTTCTACTCAGCCGGAAATCTGACCAATATGATGCGCCAATGGCCGTCGTACGGTTATGGATTGATCGCTGTGGGCATGCTGTTTGTCATCCTCACTGGAGGCATCGACCTGTCTGTGGGTTCGGTGTTGTGCTTCGCAGGGTTGGTGTCTGCCGGTTGTTCGCTGTGGTGGGGGCTGCCGATTTGGCTGTGCATGTTCTTGGGGATTGGAACCGGAGTGGCGTGGGGCGCGGTCAACGGTTTCTTGGTGTCCAGATTCCAACTGGCACCCTTTGTGGTGACTCTCGCCACCATGACAACCATCCGGGGTCTTTGCTATGTGTGGTCTCCTATTGCCTTGAGGCCATCCGATCCGGGGTTCACCCGTGTCACCTCTCAGTTGATTGGACCATTCCCACCAGCCTTCTTAGTCCTGGTCGCATTTCTGATCATTGCCACAGTCTTCTTTAACCGAACACCCTTGGGACGCTCGACTATTGCTATCGGCGGCAACCGCGAAACAGTCCGGTTAGCGGGTATCTCCGTCAAACGCGGTCTGATGACTGCCTATATGATCTCTGGGTTCTGCGCAGGTACGGCAGGTGTGCTCATCGCTTCTCGTTCCGGGCAGATCCAACCGCTGCAAGGAGCAGCATTCGAACTTGATGCCATCGCCGCCTGTGTCATTGGAGGCGCAAGTCTGGCAGGCGGAAAGGGCACCATACGCGGCACCATCATCGGCATGGTGATCTTGGTGCTGCTGAACAATATCTTGTCGCTGCGCAACGTCCAATCGTTCTGGCAACAAGTATTCAAAGGCTTGATCATCATCGTGGTGATCTTGATTCAGTCCCGATCGCAAAAGAAGGACTGAGAAAAACCGCTGTGGAAGATCATTTGGACCGTCCAAGTTAGAATCCTCAGCACAACAAAAAATGATTCAAAATACACTCAGCACTGAAGGAGAATGCAATGCGAATCACTAAACTAATTGCCGTTGCTGCCGCGGGTATCCTGGCTCTCGGCACACTGGCAGCCTGCACCACCACACCCCCGGAGGTTGACGAATCAACTCCCGCCGTCGGTGACAGTACGAATATCACCATTGGTATGGCCAATTTGTCGCTCGGCGGCGACTACTTCGTTGGCATGGACGTTGCTGTCAAAGATGCCGGACAATCTCTCGGCTGGACGGTCCTGTCATCGAATGCTGACGGCGATGCCGGAAAGCTGCTGTCCGATGTTCAGAACTTCGTCACCCAAGGCGTTGACGGCATCATCATTTCCGGCGGCTGGCTGAATGACTTCGCCGAAGCCTTAACAGCGGCATCCGATGCCGACATCCCTGTAGTTTTGGTTGACCGTCTCACTGAGTCCAAGAACTTCACAGCCTGGATTGGGCCGGAGAACAGGCGCATGGGCAACGACATTGGTGACTTTATTGTTGGCCAGCTTCCACAAGGTGGGGTTGCCGTGATCATCAGGGGTGGACCTGAGGATAACACAATCGGTATTGCCCGTACTGCTGGCGTAGTGTCTGCTCTCGATGCAGCAGGCAACTTCGACATTCAGAAGGCCGCTGACTTCGGTCAATGGAATGCTGCTGACGGCAAGACCGCCATGGAGAACATGCTGGCTAAGCTCACCAAGATCGACGTTGTCTTCTGCGAGAACGATGACATGTGCTTGGGCGCCCAGTCTGCTGCCAAAGACGCTGGCCGCTCTGCAGAAATGTTCTTCTGCGGCATCGACGGTTCAGCCGCTGCCAAGGCAGAAATCGCCACCGAGGGTACGAACTACCTGGCAACAGGCTTCAACGATCCATTCGTGATCGGCAAAGAGGGTGTAGCAGTCATGAACCAGATCCTGGCCGGTGAGAAGGTCGATCAGGAACAGCCCATTGATTCACCCATGATCACAAAAGAGAATGTGGCCGAATACCTCTGAGGTTGATCCCACTTTTCATAACTAAGGCATTTGTCTAGCAGTGCCACCGTCACTGGCTCGCCCAGTGACGGTGGCAGACAAAGCCAACCAGCACATTGAGGAACGTAAAAATGACGATAAAGCTGCTAGATCCCGATGCTTGTGAGTTCGATGTCGTGGCGCTAGGCGAAGTTATGCTCCGCCTGGATCCCGGAGAGGGCCGGATCCGCACAGCCCGTCAGTTCAGCGTCTGGGAAGGCGGAGGAGAATACAACGTCTCTAGAGGCCTATCCGCAGTCTTCCACAAGCGAGCAGCGGTCCTGACCGGGCTACCCGATCATGAGGTCGGTCACCTCGTTGAAAGCCTTATACGCTCATCGGGGGTGGATACTCGGATGATTTGCTGGACCCCCTATGACGGCGTCGGACAAACCGG
>WQYJ01000088.1 GCA_009781325.1 Propionibacteriaceae bacterium
AAGGAGCAGACACTGATCGACTGCCTGATCAACGTTGGTGCTGCCGGAGGCTCCGACAACTTGCTGCACTCACTGGGTAGTCTGACTCGGCTCGATGCCGTCCTAGCCGCTGAGATGGCAGTTAGCGCCTCTCACAGCGCTCGTGCTCGCCTTGGCTGGGTACTAGAAACCAAAGGGGACGACTGGCGAGTCCTGGACGATACGGTCACAAAGTTAGCCACATCGCTAGGTGCTGGCCCGTACTACTTCTGGTCGGCCACCGCACCGAAGGACTCATTTTGGGTCAAGCGGTGGAAGCTATACCTGCCTCACTCAGAAGAGGAGATGGCTTCATGGCTCACGAGTTAGGCTTCACCGGCTTTCAGACTGATGCCGTAGAGAAGGTCATTCGCCTGTTGACTATGCTCAACGCGATCTACGCTGACTCGTGGCTGCGGTCGCGTGTCTGCTTGCACGGCGGCACAGCGATTAACCTGTTCGCGCTCGATGTGCCTCGGTTGTCGGTGGACATCGACCTGAACTACATCGGCAACGCCGAGCGCGAGGCAATGATGGCCGAGCGCAAAGATACCGAACAGGCCATCATAGACGCCGGAAGACTGGCTGGGTTCACAGTGATGCCAGGGAAACCCGAACACTCGGGGCGCAAGTTCCTGCTCAACTACCAGGGAAGCCACGGCTCAGACCATGTAAAGGTCGATCTCGACTACCTCAACCGTTCGCCCCTGCTTCCCGTCGAGCCGGACACCATCCATCTTTCCAGTGGCGGCAAAGTCACTTTCCCCATCAACTCGGACATCGAACTTTTCGCTGGCAAGACCAAGGCCCTCGTCGAGCGCGTGGCGGTCCGCGACCTGTACGACATCTCCCAGATTAGCCGACGCTTACCCACTCTTTACGCCGATGGTGACGAGGTGCTGCTACGCCGAGTCCTGCTCTACTACCTGTCGGTGTCCAGCCCCTACCCCAGACCATTCCGAGTTGCCGACCGCTTTGCTGGACGCGAGAGAGAAATCACTGTCGCTCTCCATCCAATGCTGTTGACGGGCGACGAACCAACCCTTGCCGACTTGATCGACACCGCCGAGAAGTACATTGCCAAGGTGTCCCAACCCCGCGACGACCACGAGGCCGAGTATCTTCACCGAGCCGCTCGTGCCGACTTTGCACCGGAGTGTCTGTTTACTGACTACCCTGACACCTTGGCCGCTGCCCATACAGACCCTGCAGCCGCCTGGAAGATGAGACACCTCGCCAAGACGCTGTGAACCGTCCGCCAATGCCACCACATTGCCGCCAGAATCCACCCAAGGAGACCGCACCCAGCCGGGTATACTCAGAGACGACGTTCCCCTGAATGTCCTAGCCAAAACCAGGGAATCGCCTACAACCGGAGCTAACCGTAGACGACCCAAGGGGCCCGAAAAGCGCCCAGTGGGCCAAGGTACAAATCCTTGCCCCGCTACTAGAAAAGGGCTTCTAACTAGAAATAGTTAGAAGCCCTTTAGCATGTCCTATCTATCCGTAGAGTATGGTCAGGTCATCAAAGGTGCCTGTGGCTGACGGATTGAGATAGAGTGGTTCTGTATCGGCGTACTCAGTTTGGTGACCCAAGTTCCGAATCGTCTCACCAGTACCACCCCTAGCAACTCAGTGACCCGAATCACCGCCGCCGTACCCGAGGAATACTGATCCCTAGGCTCCCGATACATTCTAATCGCCCGCTCCGTAAACTCAGGCGAATGCCTATTACGTGTGTTCGACATGACTCCAACCTTCCTTTCAATCACGAAACAAACTCAAGTTTCCTTACACACCGGGTCGATTCAGCGATACCGTAGAGATATCGAGGGGAGCGTTGGCTTCGCCTTCAATGATGAACTAACCGAAAGAGACACGTCGTGAAGAAAACTATTCGAGGTGTAGCGATGGCTGTTGTCGCTGCTCCATCGCCACCAGCCAAAGCCGCCAGAGCAGGTTGGTGTAGTGGTAGTTGTCGGGGAATGATGGTGGGGCTCACGGTCGCCTTGATCTGTTGTTTGACAAGTTGCACTCGTCTTGATGATCAGAATACACCAGTCGATCCCAATCCTCCTTCGATCCAGGTTTCTGACTCGGTTACTGCGGGGCTTGGGCCGACACGCGACGACCTTCCTTTCGCGCCGTTTGTTAGTGTCATCAGTGCTTTCACCTCGGTGAGCCACAGTGTTAATGATGAGGTGTTAAGAAACCGGTGGGATGAGATCCAGGCTTTCCAAGCTGAGTGTATGAAGAACCGTGGATTCACTTATTATCCTGAACCATGGGCACCGGTAGGTGACGACAGAGGTTTTTTTGCCGACGGTGATCAGCTAGTGTTGCCTCACCTACCCGGAGACCGGGAGGAAGCAGCTCGCATCGGATACGGCCTGCTGCCTCCAGAAGAGCTTTTGCTATGGGATAGTGATGAGGCACAGCGGAATGCTCTGTATCGCGAGTCATTGAGCAGAACCGCACAAATCCAGTATGATCTCGCGCTAAAAGGAGACCCCAACACTCCTTCCGAGTCTGAGTCCGTAAAAAGTTGTGGTTTACTCTCCATTGAGAAAAACCCAAGTCCCGAGTTTGATCTCGGTGCTAAGGGTTTATTCCGCACCCATTACAGCGCGCTAATCCTGGCAATGCATGAACTAGTGTATGAGGAAGTAATGGAGGATCCACGGACTCTCTTTCTCAACGCCACCTGGGGTGCGTGCATGGAAGACCGCGGTTTCAGTCTAATCTCGGGGTTCTATTGGAACGAACACAACATCAGCCCGTGGGCGGCTCAAACACTTGCCCTGAGAACACGAGCTGATGGTTCGTTGGGTGACACTTGGTACAACTACCAGTACGATGAGATCACGCCCGCTGAAGAGAGGTCTCTTCTTGGGACAGAGATTGAAGTCCAGATTGCCCTCGCTGACTACGATTGTCGACAAGAGTCTGGCTACATGGAGCGCTACCTCGCTATTCAGATCGAATTAGAGTCCGAGTTTGTTGAGCAGCACCACACCCAGCTTGACGAAATGATGGCTTTCGCTGAGGAGCATGGTTGAGTCGGAAGGACATTCGTTTCCCTGACGGGTGTTAACATACTCTTCATACAGTAAAGCGCGAGGGCAACATGCAACGGTCACCCATCAATGGACCGCTTCGGGGTTCGGAGCCGAAAGGGTCTCATGTGCCCTGTTGTAGAGCGGTGGCGGGTTCAAGGCGGGCGGCCCGGATTGCGGGAATGAGGCCAGAGATGGCTCCAAGTAGGCTCCCAGCAACGGTAGCGACACCGACAACACGGAGGTCGAGCACTGGGGTCCAATCGTTGGCGGCAGCAACGCTGACGACTGTAAGCACTACGGCAGCAGCACCAGCGAGACCGCCGAGTAACCCGACGAGGGAGGTTTCCGTAACGAACTGAGCGGCGACTTGGCCCCGGGTTGCGCCGATGGCGCGGCGTAACCCGATTTCTCCGCGACGTTCGATGACAGAGAGTGAAGAGACCACAGCGATCGTGACCCCACCAAGTAGAAGTGCGACGAGGCCAAGCGTGAGGAAGAGTGAGTTTATGTCGGCCGTGAGTTGTTCGCGAAGCTGTGACGGAGGCAAGGGCATTGCTATATCGTATCCAGTAGGATCATTGGGGTTCAGTGCAAGCCCAATTTGCTCATTTACGAGGGGTCCGGCGCCGAGTTCAAGGTGGACATACAAGTCGAGAGGTCGGTCGAGGCTGAGGGTGGTTCGCGCCGTAGACTGGGGCACTATGACCGCCTCAAGAAGAATGCCAGCCCGTTCGGTGTAACCTAGAATACCGATGACTGTGTAAGGAACATCGTTGATGAACACAGCGGGCTGGTTGTCAACGCGGGTGATTCCGAGTAGCTGGGCGGCCTTCACTCCGAGTACCGCAACTCGCTCCGCCCGTTGTTCGTGAAACAGGTCGATCCAGGTTCCTACTGTAAGCGTCCCGGAGACAGCGTTTAACCCCCCTGGAGTTGCAGCTACTACACCAGGTTTCCGACTAGGTGGAGCCGTGGGATCGAAAACGGGCGATGCGTGGATGTGTAGGTTTGTGTTGTCGATCTCAGTGACTATCCCTGCCGCAAGAACCCCGTTTAGTCTGGCAGCTCGTTCGTCGGCATCCCACGGCATCTCGTTAAGAGGTCGTCCTGGGTTCATAGGGTCTTCCCCGACCCGAACTACTCCGTGGGTGGCTGCGACTTCATCGAACCGTGTCTGAAGGCGATGGGTGCCGGTTTGAGCTAGCCCGATGGTGGCAACCAGTGATCCGATACCCAATACCACCACCAATGCCGTAAGGGTTAGTCTACCGGGTCGACCAGAAAGCCCGATGATCGCTTCGCCCACCATGTCGTATAAGCGAAATCGATTGGCACGGGAAACCGTAGCATTGATTTGCAAGCGGGGGGACATATTCTTCGGTCGACACTTCCTGGTCATGCTGTGAGTTCTTCGAGTTGTCCGTCGAGCACAACGAATCGTCTACCAGCCCGCTCCGCCACACTCGGATCATGGGTAACTAGCACCACGGTCAGCTCTTTCCGGTTGAGTTGGTCGAGCAGGTCTAGCACACTAGCTGAGGTGGTTTCGTCGAGATTTCCGGTTGGCTCATCGGCTAAGAGTAGCTCAGGTTTGCCGACGGTTGCGCGTGCCATTGAAACCCGTTGGCGCTCTCCACCCGGCTGCAGTTGGTGCGCTTCAACGCTCCGCGAACAAGTGTTATGGGGCCTGTCTGGTTGTAGACAACAACTGGGGGCCAGAGACAACTACTGCTGTCAGGTCGATCCAAACTCGCGTTGGCACCACGGTTGATGGACAGTACGGCCCTCTGATTCGCGACAAGATGGTCCACAACCTCTCCTGTATTAGGAACTCGATTATGTGAGACTTCTGGATATGTCCACCGCGACAAGCCACGGGCCCGAGTAGAGCGTGTCGCACCCTAACCGCGCTGGTATCGTGGTCTCGAAGTGGAGAACTCATCCTCTGCGGTGGCGGTTGATCGTAGCGCGCATACTAGGTCGTCACCACGAAGGAGGAGAAAGTAAGAATGAGACGATCAAAGAGGTATTACCTACTGGTGACTACGCTGGTGGTCAGCTTGGGAGCGTGTACCGTGATCGAAAAACCAGCAGAACAAACAGCTATCGGTATTTCTGACGCGCCAGGCTCGACCGAAGTCGCAGAGGCTGATTCTTACCTCGGATGGTACTACCCGGCCCGCGATGACCTACCTTTTGCCCCCTACACCTATACAATTAGCCATTTCACTGCGGAAGACTACAGCGCAGATGAAGATGCGTCGAAGACCAGGTGGGTTGAGATCCAAGGGTTTCTTGCAGAGTGCATGCATGAGCGAGGGTTCACATATTATCCAGTGCCCTGGACAACACTGGAGGCTTCCTCGGGGTTCTTTTCCGATGGGGCTCAGTTGATACTGCCCCGTCTACCCGATAGTCGGGCTGAAGCTGCTCGTATAGGGTACGGCGTAATGCCACCGCAACAACTTGAGCTCTGGGATAGTTTTGAGCAAGAGCAGAACTCGTCATACCGAGATTCGCTTAGCCCGCAGGCTCGTGACCAGTATGATTTCGCTCTCCACAGAGATCCGGTCTCCACAGCCGGAACG
The DNA here is from genome assembly GCA_009781325.1 of Propionibacteriaceae bacterium. GTDB lineage: Bacteria > Actinomycetota > Actinomycetes > Propionibacteriales > Propionibacteriaceae > WQYJ01. The sequence continues at coordinate 5,666 of WQYJ01000088.1, forward strand.
CAGAGCGAGCCTGCATGCGGGCAGCTCGCAGTTGAACGTTACCCGAGTGTAACTCGCGAGCCCAGCGCGAAGGAGCAGTTCGTGCGGACATTCATAGATCTATACCAGGCAATGAATACGCTGGATTACCAGGACATTTACTCGAATCCGAGGCTTCGTACTCTCAATGCCGAGTGGGCTGGTTGTATGAATAAACGTGGGTACGATTTCACGTCTGGTTTTTCCATGACGAGCATAATGTAGATCCGTGGGCGTCTAGGATGTGGGCCTGGAGAACCCGCGCGGATGGCACACTCGGTGACACATGGTATCACTATGAGTATGACGAGGCGACCCCAGAAGAGGAGCGATCATTACTGGGAACGCAGGCCGAGGTTCAGATTGCACTGGCTGATTTCGATTGCCGGGAGGAGTCCAACTATCTGGAGCGTTATCTCGCCATTCAAATCGATCTGGAGTCAGCTTTCGTGGACCAGCATCGTGCCCAACTTGACGAAATGCTGGCCTTCGCGGATCAACACCGTTGAACGCCCGAAACAAGGCGACTCCATTCCAAGACGCCTGGCCCCATTGCATACGACTCACCCACATGATCATCTCCTCGACAACCTTGTCCTTAATCGCCGAACGGGAATGCTTTCACCGACGTAAACAGCGGCAGGCCAGCCGATGTCAATCCAAGGTTAACTGAATTTGGCCGTCGACAGCAGCCATTGCTCGAGCGAAGTGCCGGTAGGGGTAGGCGGCGAAGCTCCAGCAACTGCCGTTGGCAATAAAGTAAGCACCAGTAAGGCTCCTCCACCAATGACGGCTTTGCGTAACAGCTCGCGACGCGAAATGAGGCGCGACTTATCATCTATCATGACATCCTCCATTATTTGATCTGCTCGCGAATCTCGTCCAACATAGCCCTATCCACATGACCGGCGGCATCTTGGAGCAGCACCCGAAGCGCCTGTGACTGGGCGTCGTATAAAGCGATGGTTTGACCATCGGCTAGTGTGAGGACAGCGGAGCCTACTCGCACCTCCACCAGCGCAGCGTGTCCGTGGGCGGTGCTCACGTTGGTCACGGTGGCCGACCGAAAACCGAGGGTGCTCAGTGGGGACGGTGCCGACTCGGTGATTGGCAGGTCCGCGAGCGATGCCGCCAACTGGAGCTGAACCGCCGGGTCGAGTACCCAAGTCGGGTTTGGCCGACCAGAGAAGACATCCAAAACCACCACGCTGCCTTGAGAAGGACCTGCAGAGGCAACTGGATCGCTCGTGCCAATGCCAGACGTGCCACACCCCGCAAACGTCAGAACCGCGAGGAAAGTCACTATTGAAAGTCGCCGAGTCAAGATCCAGAACTCCCTTCTACTTGATTTTGGCTTTCGGGGAGACCGGAGCAAACACGGTTGGCGAGCCATCGACAGTGTACCTGCCTCGGTCACAGGTTGCGGGATTGGTGATGATCTTACCGGAGCTGTCAAGGTTCGTTGCACGTGTGCTTCCTGGTTTGTGGGCCCACCGGCGACTCCCTGACACATCTGTGCTCCGGTGGTACCAATGATAGTCGAGGTTCGGCCAGATGCACAGGTAGTCCTCGAATCTGTCGCCACTGCAAGAACTCGTATAACCGTCGCGGTATGCAGCGGCCTTGATATTTGCGATGGTCAACGCAGTGAACATCTGACCACTCCCACGACCGGGCTGCGCGAAGGTGTTCGTTGCGAGGCTAGAGGCGAAGTTGTAACAGTTGTTGTTCTGGATTCTGGTGGTGCTGCCGTTCCAGAACGTGTTCAGGTCATTCCGCGAGGTCCACCAGATGGTGCACCCTCGCGTGCCGGTCTCACACGTGGGCTCCGCTCCGTTGCTGAACGTCGCACGCGGCGACCCGACCACCGCCTCGGATGCGTCGAGCGCTTCCGGAACCACCATTTCGTCAGCGCCAGAAGTATGTAAAAGCCACCGCTCGGTGACGTCAGAAACATCCAGATTTACCGTCTCTCTGAGCCGGAATATCGGCGGGAGACCACGGGCCTTGAGAACCCCAATGCCGTCACTGTCACCAGTGATAACCATGCCCCGGTATCCCAGACGTGACTCCACTTCGTCGACCGGCCGAACCACTGACCAGTCAGCCATGACCCGGTCAAC
>WQYJ01000089.1 GCA_009781325.1 Propionibacteriaceae bacterium
CAGGCAATCACCCGGGCCATGGCTGACCAGGCCCGTACTATCCGCATCCCTGTGCACATGGTTGAAGTGATCAACAAACTGGCCCGCGTTCAGCGTCAGATGCTCCAAGATCTGGGCCGCGAACCTACCCCGGAAGAACTGGCCCATGAGCTTGATATGACACCGGAGAAGGTCGTCGAAGTTCAGAAGTACGGCAGGGAGCCGATCTCCTTGCATACTCCTTTGGGTGAAGACGGAGATTCGGAGTTTGGTGACTTAATTGAGGACTCCGAGGCGGTCGTACCCGCCGATGCTGTGAACTTCTCCTTGCTTCAAGAACAACTCCATGACGTACTCGACACTCTCTCTGAGAGAGAGGCTGGGGTAGTGTCGATGAGGTTTGGTCTTACCGATGGCCAGCCCAAGACCCTCGACGAGATCGGCCGTGTGTACGGGGTCACGCGTGAGAGGATTCGCCAAATCGAATCCAAGACCATGTCTAAACTGCGGCATCCCTCACGCTCACAGGTTCTGCGAGACTATTTGGACTAGCAATCATGAGTAACGACCATTCTCTGCTTAATTCGTGGGCTGGCGCCCATACTGCTCTATTGGTGGAGGGACAGTCGATACTGGCCGGACTGATCGGCTCAACATCTCCTGATTGGGAGCTGAATTTAGCTTCAGGTCTGATCACCTTGAATGAGACCCGACTGCAATTCGGGCTTCTCGGCTCGGTGGATGACAAGAACAACTGGCTGTGGTCCTGGGCTAATCCGGATATGGATCGCCACGCGACCGCCATCGCCCGCGTGATTCCGCTAAAGACTTTTGGGGCCGAGACTGGCTTGTGGGAATTCTCCCAACCATCATTCTCCATGGACTCGGTCATCGATCTTGGGATGACCCCAGGAGCAACCATTGCGATGGTGGCATGTCCCCAGATCATGGGAACCGCTGTGTTTTCCGGGTCCACAGGTGATACACGGCTCTACACCGTGATCACCGATCCCAGGCTTTCCTTGGAAGCGCCCTCAGCTTTCACAGCACAGAAGTACATTCAGGCTGGGATAGCCTACGGGGTGGGTGTTCACAAAGACATTGTCACTGTCTACGCAGGCGCACATCAACTCGGCGTCGAGGAAGTACAAGACAAAGTAACCCTGCAATTCCTCGATGGTTCCCGGTTGGAGATCCAGTTCGACTGGCAGGGCTCCATTCTGCAGATGAGTGAAGTTCTTTCATCGGACTAATTGGGTCTGGCGTAGTTCCTGGTTCCGACACGCGTAAGGCCTGACCCGGTACCCAAGTCCGTAGCCACTAGACTTCTGCGGGTGAGTATGGATGAGATCCTTGGTGAACCAACAATTCAACTGGGACGTCGGCGTACCCCGTCTGCATCAGGGGAGTACGGCGCTCGTCACCTGCTTGTTCTTGAGGGCCTTGAGGCAGTACGCAAGCGTCCGGCAATGTATATCGGTTCGACAGATACCAAAGGGTTGATGCACTGTCTGTGGGAGATCATCGACAACGCCGTTGATGAGGCACTGACTGGTTTTGGCACCTCCATTGAAGTCTTTCTCAATGCTGATGGCTCAGCAGAAGTCCATGACCATGCGCGCGGGCTGCCAGTCGACATCGAGCCCAAAACTGGGCTGACCGGTGTCGAAGTTGTTTTCACGAAGCTCCATGCTGGAGCCAAATTCGGTTCAAAAACCTATAACGCAGCCGGAGGGCTCCATGGTGTGGGTTCCTCGGTGGTCAATGCTCTGTCTTTGCGCCTTGATGTGGAAGTCGACCGTGATGGAGCCACCTGGGCGATGTCCTTCAAACGCGGAATACCAGGGGTTTTCGATGGTGAGGGTCCGCAAGCTGGGTTTACCCCCGGTGGTTCTCTGCGAAAGATCGGCCGTGTGGCCAAGGCGGTCACCGGAACCCGGGTACGCTATTGGGCTGACCCGCTGATCTTTATTGCAGGGGCTGATCTTTCGGTGAATCGGTTGAAAGACCGGGTCCGCCAAACATCTTTCCTGGTTCCTGGGCTTTCGTTGAGTGTTACTGATCGGCGTACCGAGGAAGAAACAACTGAGGTCTTTCTTCATGAAGGCGGAATCTCTGAGTTCTGCGAGTTCCTCGCACACGATGAGGCTGTGACTGAGACGCTGCGATTGAAGGGTAAGGAGATCTTCACCGAGACTGTACCCATGTTGGACGATGCCGGAGGGATGACACCCACCGATGTTGACCGGGACTTGGGTATCGACATTGCTCTTCGATGGGGGACTGGCTATGACCCGACTGTGGCCTCCTTTGTGAATATCATCTCCACTCCCAAGGGCGGCACCCACGTACAAGGTTTCGAACGAGGGTTAACCAGGGCTTTCACCAAGGTTCTTGAAGGAACTCGTTTAACGAAAGCCAACGATGAGATCCTCAAGGATGATATTTGTGAAGGCATGACTGCTGTGGTGACCGTGAGGCTATCAGAGCCGCAATTCGAAGGTCAGACTAAAGAGGTTCTTGGCACTCCAGCGGTGACAAAGCTGGTTGCAAAAGTCGTCGAACGTGAGCTCACCGATTTCCTGACCTCGAACAAGTCTTCGGTCAAACCCCAAGCCAGAGCTGTCATGGAGAAGGTGGTCGCGGCTTCGCGTACGCGCGTCCAGGCCCGAGTTCATCGTGAGGCTGTGCGGGCTAAAAATGCCCTGGCATCCTCCAGTCTTCCTCCCAAACTCTCCGATTGCCGCAGCGCAGACCCTGAGCGTACGGAACTGTTTATCGTTGAGGGTGATTCGGCGTTGGGCACAGCTAAGCTCGCCCGAAACTCAGAGTTTCAGGCGCTGATGCCTATTCGAGGAAAGATCCTCAATGTTCAAAAGGCATCAGTGACAGACATGCTGAAGAACAATGAGTGCTCGTCGATCATCCAGGTGATTGGTGCCGGTTCAGGGCGAACCTTCGATATCGACCAAGCCAGGTACGGCAAGGTCATCTTCATGGCTGATGCTGATTCCGACGGTGCCCATATCCGGTGTCTGCTGGCCACCTTGTTCTTTAAATATATGCGTCCTCTGGTGGAGGCTGGTCGGGTCTACACCGCCGTACCCCCGCTGCATCGCTTCGAAATCACGAATCCCCGCAAGGATCAGGATCGCTTCATTTATACCTATTCCGACCCGGAATACCAGCGCAAGCTCGCTGAACTGACCAAGAAGGGCACCAAGTTCAAAGAGCCGCAGCGCTACAAGGGACTCGGAGAGATGGATGCCGATCAGTTAGCCGAAACGACAATGAACCCGCGGCACCGTACCTTGAGAAGACTGCGAATCACCGATGCCGAGGCTGCCGCTTCGGCTTTCGAAGTGTGGATGGGCAATGAAGTTGGCCCCAGACGAGACTTGATCATCGAAGGCGCATACACCCTAGACACCGACCGAATAGATGTGTAGCCCAGATGACCGAAGACTTGTTTGGAAATCTCATTCCCACCCCTGGCAAGTCTGGGTCGCTGGGGGATGTCACCGCCCATGCGCCTCTGGCGGTGAGGCTGCGTCCGCGCAGTCTTGATGAGATCGTTGGTCAACAGCATCTGCTTGGTCCGGGCTCTCCTCTGCGCCGCTTAGCAGAAGGCCAACCAATGTCGGTATTTCTCTGGGGGCCTCCCGGGGTAGGTAAGACAACGATTGCTGCGGTGATCTCGCACTCGACTGGGTCGCGCTTTGTGGAACTGAGCGCTGTGACCGCAGGTGTGAAGGAAGTACGAGCCGAGATCGATCGGGCTCGGGCGGAACTTTCTCGGGGAAAGAAGACCGTTCTGTTCATTGATGAGGTCCATCGGTTCTCCAAAGCTCAGCAGGATGTTTTGTTGCCTGCGGTAGAGAATCGAATCGTCACACTGATTGCGGCGACAACAGAGAACCCATCCTTCTCGGTGATTGCGCCACTTCTGTCGCGCTCTTTGCTGATGACATTGAATCCTCTGACCAAACAGGATATGGCTGTCCTGGTGGATCGGGCTTTGACGGATGAGCGCGGGATTCGCACCCCTTCTGGCGGGGAGTTCACCATTGAGGATGATGCCAGATCTAACCTTGTCCAGTTAGGCGCCGGAGATGCACGCAGGGTCCTGACCTATGTTGAGGAGGCTGCTGCCACAGCGGCGGCGGTGGGTTCCGATCACATCACTACAGAGATTCTCTCCCAGGCAGTAGACCGCGCCACGGTACGCTATGACGCTGATGGGGACCAGCACTATGACGTCATCTCGGCTTTTATTAAGTCCATTCGCGGGTCTGACGTTCAAGCGGGCTTACACTACCTGGCACGGATGATCATGGCTGGCGAAGACCCGCGCTTCATCGCCCGCCGACTGATGATTCTGGCCAGCGAAGATATCGGCATGGCCTCGCCATCAACCTTGCAACTATGCGTATCTGCGGCCCAAGCTGTCGCCATGATCGGCATGCCCGAGGGAAGAATCATCCTCGCCCACGCAGTCATTGCCTGCGCCACTGCACCGAAGTCCAACGCCGTGGTTAGCGCTATTGACGCCGCTCAAGCCGATGTCAGCCGGGGCCGCGGAGGACCCGTACCTGCACATCTTCGCGACGCCCACTATGCATCGGCCAAGGACTACGGTCACGGCGTGGATTACCTCTACGCCCCCAATTTCCCCCACAGCGTAGCCCCCCAGCAATACCTCCCCGACGATCTCATAGACGCCGCCTACTACATCCCCACTGATCATGGCCACGAAGCCCAAGTACGCGAGCGCCTGGCTGCTATTGAAAATCTGCTAGGGCGCTCTGATCAGGATGTATTGAAAGCTCTCGAGGAAGAACGAGCAGATCGAGAACTACTGTGATCGCTAATAGCCTGGTGGCGCGGGATCACAGCTCTGACGGCTTCGCAGCTGGTGATAAACTTGGGGACGCTTTGATTGGCTTGGTTGGCTGGAGGGAGTAGGTATGTTTCGTCGGATGTGGTGGTTTACCCTGGGGTTTCTTCTGGGGGTTATTGCGATAAAGCGGGGGCCGGAGTTGATGTCGAAGGCTTCTTTTTCGTCGATCGTCTCCGGGGTGTGGCGGTGGCTGACGGAGTTGGGGCCCTGGATTGTGTCGTATTTTCGTGACCAAGCGACCAAGGAGACAAGGGCACGGAGGGCCTAGTTTGTGAAAACGGACTAGACTTGAGTGTCTGTCCAGATCACTAAGCAGGAGAACACCATGGAAACCGCTGAGATACGCCGAAGATTTCTCGACTTCTTTGCGCGGTACGACCACGCCGTGGTGCCATCAACATCGCTGCTCTACAACGATCCCACACTGCTTTTCGTGAACGCTGGAATGGTTCCGTTCAAGGACTATTTCGCCGGTGTAGAACCTGCACCGTATAAGCGAGCAGCCAGCGTACAAAAGTGTGTGCGTACCCTCGACATTGAAGAAGTGGGCAAGACGACCCGTCATGGCACCTTCTTCCAAATGAACGGCAACTTCTCCTTCGGTGACTATTTCAAACAAGGGGCCATCGAAATGGCCTGGGAATTGGTGACTGGGTCTCAAGCTGACGGCAACTATGGTTTCGATCCTGCCAAGGTGTGGGTCACCATTCTGGGCCCAGGTGTTCACCCCGACTATCCCGACGGTGATATCGAAGCCCGTGACCTGTGGATCAAGGCTGGCATTCAACCTTCGCATATCCAAGCGCGCGGGTTGTTAGATAACTACTGGCACATGGGCGTACCTGGCCCTGGGGGTCCATGCTCAGAAATCTATATTGACCGTGGACCCAAGTACGGCCCTGAGGGAGGGCCCTTGGTCGACGAGGATCGATTCTTAGAGATCTGGAACCTTGTTTTCCAAACCGAGGATCTATCTGTCGTACGCGCCAAGGATGACTTTGACGTTGCCGCCAAGCTGCCCACCAAGAACATCGACACTGGAAATGGGCTCGAGCGCACAGCCTTCCTCCTCCAAGGAGTGGACAACCTCTATGAGATTGATCAGGTCTACCCAGTCATCGCTGCCGCATCTGAAATCTCTGGGAAGAAATACGGCGCTGATGTCGAGGATGACATCAGGATGCGGGTGGTCGCTGACCATGTCCGTTCGGCGCTGATGCTGATCACCGATGGGGTGACACCAGGCAATGAAGCACGCGGCTATGTGTTGCGCAGGCTCCTGCGTCGTTCTATTCGTTCGATGAGACTTCTCGGGGTCACAGAACCAGTGCTGATGGAACTGCTGGGTGTCAGCAGGGACAAGATGGTGCCCTCGTACCCGGAGATCAACGATCAGTGGGCCCGTATCGAAGCGGTTGCCGTGGCAGAAGAGGCAAGTTTTTCGCGTACTCTGACCTCGGGGACCCAACTTTTCGACATGGCTGTGTCGCAGGTCAAAGAATCGGCCGGTGTGATGTTGCCAGGAGACAAAGCCTTCCAACTCCACGACACCTACGGATTCCCCATTGATCTCACCCTGGAAATGGCTCAGGAAGCTGGAATCAGTGTTGACACCCAGGGCTTCAAGACTCTGATGGCCGAGCAGAAGGCGCGGGCCAAGGCTGATGCCAAGGCAAAGAAGGGTGCAGCCCAAGCAACGACAGCCTACGGGGATCTGCGCAAGATGGGGGAGTCCTACTTCCTTGGATTCACCGATCTATCTGTGAAGTCACGCCTGCTCGGGCTGATCAAGGACGGTGTCCAAGTCGCCACAGCAACCGTGGGAGACGAAGTCGAGATCGTCCTGGCAGAAACCCCGTTCTATGCTGAGGCTGGAGGCCAAGACGCAGATACCGGTGTGATGACCGGAACAGGACTCAGCATCGACATCGTTGATGTTCAGCGCCCCGTCCCAGGTTTGATTGTCCATCGCGGTGTCATCACCGACGGCACTGTTGAAGTGGGAACCGAGATTCAGGCTGATGTGGATGGCCAGGCGCGTTTTGGCGCCTGTCAGGCTCACACGGCCACCCACATTGTTAATGCTGCTCTGCGTCAGATCCTGGGGCCCCAGACACATCAGGCGGGTTCCTATAACAAGCCCGGTTACCTGCGCTTCGACTTTAACTCCTTGTCAGGAATGTCGAACGACATGAAACAGGAACTTGAGGGCCTTACCAACCAGGCGATTCACAATGACTGGGAAGTCACTGCCACCGAAATGCCGCTCACGCGAGCCAAAGAACTCGGGGCACAGGCGATGTTCGGAGAAAAGTACGGCGAGATCGTACGCGTGGTCGAACTGGGTGGTCCCTGGTCACGCGAGTTGTGCGGCGGAACCCACGTTGAGTCGACCTCGCAGATTGGGCTGCTCAGCCTACTCAGTGAAGGCTCCATAGGTTCAGGTGTACGCAGGGTCGAGGCTCTGGTCTCCACAGATGCTTTCAACCATCTCGCTGCCGAGCGCGCCATCGTTTCCACCCTCGCCAACACCTTGAAGGTGCAGCCATCCCAGTTGGAGGAAAGGATCGCCAAACTCTTAGCCCAGCTCAAACAAGCCGAAAAGGAGATCACCGATCTAAAGGCTGGTGCCACCGCAGGTGTTGCCGCTCAACTCATTGCCGGCGCCCAGGATTGCACAGGTACGCTCTTTGTCGGCGCCATCGACCCCATGCCGGGGGTGGATCTGCGTACTCTCGCCATGGAAACCCGCCAGCGTTTCGGTACCCTACCTGGGGTGGTGTGTGTGATCACAACCGGTGAGAAACCCACCGTGGTCGTTGCCACAACCTCGGCTGCCCGCGAACGCGGTTTTAAGGCAGGTATCTTGGTGGGAATCGCAGCATCAGCTCTCGGTGGGCGCGGAGGCGG
>WQYJ01000090.1 GCA_009781325.1 Propionibacteriaceae bacterium
ACGCCGAGATGGTCTTCCTCGACCGGCTCTGGCCCGACTTCGACCGCCGCGATCTATGGCGAGCCCTAGAACTCTACGGCGACCGCGAACGCCGCTTCGGTACGGCATAAAGGAGAAAACCATGTCCAGAATCACCATCGATGTCCGCACTCCCCAAGAGTACGCAGCCCGCCACGTCCAAGGCGCACTCAACATCAGCTTCAACGACCCCAGCTTCGTCACCCAAATGCTCGAATTCCCCAAAGACACCGAGTTGATCGTCTACTGCAACGCTGGAGGGAGAGGCGGGAGAGCCAAAACCAAACTCACATCCCTAGGCTTCACCAACGTCACCAGCTACGGCATCATGGGCGCCTCCATCGCCACCAACACCCCTGTGGTCTATCAGAGCTGACCCCTTTTCCCTAAGGATACAGTTTGTCGACCCGGCTCCCTGGCACATGGGGGTTAGGAGAGCTCGCTCAAGTCCTTACGTTGGCCGCCGGGGGTCCTGCACTCCGCTTCGCTGCGCGCAGGATGACGACCCGTGGTCATCCTGCCGTCAGGCAGGACCCCCGGCAGCCAATGTAGGGACCCAACCACAGGAAAAGCCACGCCAATCAAACCAGCCCCGTGACACATGGAGATGAGACAGACTTCAACAGTATTATTTGGGCGAAACAGGACATTGAAAACAATAAGTGTCGGTATCTCGTTGTAGACTTCAATATTCGGCTGACGATGAGAAGGAGGCCGCGGCGCATGAATGGGATCTCAGTGCTGGAAGAGTTGCAGCCTGGACTTCGGGTGAAAGGCTTATTATCCGGCCAAGTTGCAACCATTATTTCCGTCACCCGAGTTGATGATGATGCGGTGCAGTTGGTTGTTCGCGATGAGTCCGGGGAGCTTTCAGAACGCTACCTATCAGCCGAGCGCGCAGTCAGTTTGAGTCTAGCCAGCACGTCAACTCCGCCCTTTGATGCAGATTCCAATGAATTTCGGCTGGTAGCTGAGGCTTTGCGCATCAAGTACGCCGCTTTGTACGATCCACTAGCTGCGGTGAACTCTTCTGACATTGATCCCCTTCCCCATCAAATCCGAGCCGTCTACGAGGACTTTCTTCCGCAGGTCCCGCTACGTTACTTACTAGCCGATGATCCTGGTGCTGGTAAGACGATCATGGCAGGGCTCTACATCAAAGAACTGATCCTCCGCTCAGATTGCGAACGGGCCATCATCGTTGCTCCCGGTTCTCTTGTCGAACAGTGGCGTGAGGAGTTAGCGACCAAGTTTGACCTGGGTTTTGAAGTGTTCTCCCGCACGATGGTTGACGATGCTCGCGGGCGCAATGCCTTTGCAGACCACCCCTACCTGATAGTACGCATGGATCAGATCTCGCGTGACGATGACTTGATGCAGCAACTCACAGAAGTACGGTGGGACGTGGCAGTCGTCGACGAAGCACACCGGATGTCAGCTCATTTCTGGAGTAAAGACATCAAGAAAACTAAGCGGTTCAAGCTAGGCAAGCTCCTCTCTGAAACAGCCCAGAACTTCCTGCTCATGACAGCCACACCTCATGCCGGAAAAGAAGACGACTTCCAGCTCTTCATGTCACTATTGGACGAAGACCGCTTTGAAGGTCAATACCGGGAAGGCATCCACCGAACCGATACCACAGGGCTGATGATCCGTCGTACTAAAGAAGAGCTATTGACCTTCGAAGGCAAACCTCTCTTCCCAGAACGACGTGCTTACACTGTGGCATACGAGCTTTCACCAGGCGAACGAGAACTCTATGAAAGAGTCACCGAGTACGTCTGCACACAGATGGGGCGCGCCGAGCAGATTATCGCCCAAGGTGAAACCCGGCGCGGTCAGAATATCGGCTTTGCTCTGACCATTCTGCAACGACGCCTGGCATCAAGCCCAGAAGCGATTCTGCGCTCACTAGAGCGACGCGAAAAGAGGCTGAGCGTCCGATTGGGAGAACTCCAAAACCTCTCCGAAGACCCACGATCAGCAGCCCTAGAACAAACCCTAGGTCGCCACCTTGAGGCTGCCCAGATAGCCACAGATCACCTCCCTCACTTTGATCTCGATGATTTCGATGATCTTGATGACGAAACCAGCGATGATGAACGTGCTCGTTTTGAGTATCAGATCGACATGGTAGTTGATCTGGCGACTTCTGCACAGAGTATTGGAGAACTACGTCTTGAAATCGCTGTCTTGGGGGATCTCATCACCGCAGCCAAGAAAGTTCGGGCAGCAGATGTCGATGAAAAGTGGGTGCAATTACGCTCAATTCTGGAGAAGAACGTTCTACCCACCGACCCAAGTGGGTCCCCCCGCAAACTCATTATATTTACCGAACACCGAGACACCCTCGATTATCTCCAGCGAAAGATTGCAGGAGTCTTAGGTCGCAATGATGCCATCGTGACAATCCATGGCGGAACCCGTCGTGAAGACCGCATGTTGGCACGAGAACAGTTCACAAAGAATCCAGACACCGTTGTGCTCTTAGCTACTGATGCTGCTGGAGAGGGGCTGAACCTTCAAAGGGCTCATCTTATGGTCAACTATGACCTGCCCTGGAACCCAAACCGCATCGAACAACGCTTCGGACGCATCCATCGAATAGGACAACGCGAAGTATGCCAACTATGGAATCTCGTGGCGCCGGAAACCCGAGAAGGCGATGTATTCAAGAAACTGCTCGACAAGATCACAGCCCAAGGTAAGGCTTACAACGGCAACCTTTTCAACGTGTTAGGAGAACGCGGTGCATTCCAAGGAGAGTCGCTAAGAGACCTTGTTCTGCGAGCAATACGGTATGGCGATAAGCCGGAGATCCGTGCCCAACTCGATCAGATCATCGACGCTAGTTATGCAGACGGCATCCAGGAACTACTAGAGGAAAAGTCCGCGCACCCAGAAATGTTCCCCGGTATCAACCTTGAAGAAGTCCGTCGTCTCATGGAAAAAGCCCGGGAGAGAAAACTCGCTCCTGGCTACATCCGGGGTTTCTTCATTCCAGCCTTCAAGCGCCTGGGCGGTCGCATCAGTGAAAGAGAATCCGGTCGTTGGCAGATTTCTCGGATCCCCATCCGGATTCAAGAACAGGCGCGAACCATCAACCGCTGGCTGCCGATTCCAGATCAGTACGAGAGGGTGACCTTTTCCACGCAAAGCGTACGTATCAAAGATCATCCTGATGCTGTTTTGCTCGCTCCGGGTCATCCGCTCTTACAGGCTGTCATTGAGTTAACAATCAAAGACTTGGCCTCAGCATTATCACGAGGAGCAATCTTCATCGATCGCCGCGAGACACAGACGAGTGCACCCTCACTTCTCTATGCCGTGGAACAGAAGATCACTAACCCAGATGGTCAGACCCTTGATCATCACTTTGACTATGTTGAGTTCTCTCCCGACTGCGAGCCTGCTGTCACCGGCGCACCTCCGTACTTAGATTTTGATGCCCCCGATGAAAACGAACTAGAAGCTATCCGGGCAATCATTAGTCAGGACTGGGTGCAGGCGGATAATGAGGAGAATGTCAGCCGGTGGGCGTACAGGCAAGGTATGCAGCCGCGCCGAGCAGAACTTCTCGCTCGGCTCGACAAGCAAGTCGAGAGGGTCCGGACTCAAGTACGAGATCGACTCACCAGTCAGATCAACTATTGGGATCGACAATACAATCAACTCATCAATGACGAGCAGAGCGGCCGCATCCAAAAGATGAAGTCCAAGGAGGCACTGGAGCGCGTCCATCACCTCGAACAACGCATGGCTGATCGCTTCGCTCAACTAGATCAAGCCACGGATTTGGTGGAGCGTCCTGCCATCATCCGAGGAGCAGCCTTGATTATCCCAGCCCATATCCTCACCATCTCTGGTTCTGCTGCGCCCCAGCCAGAACTCGGTACGATCCGAGAAACCGATGCATCGGAAAGACGCGGAATTGATGCTGCCATGGCTGCCGAGCGGGCTCTAGGCAGGCACCCCGAAGAAATGGAACACTTCAACCCTGGTTTCGATATCCGCTCCACTGATGATCAGGGGCGAGTCTTCATCATTGAAGTCAAGGGCTATCTCAAGGGAGCCACCGAGTTCGAGATCACCAACCGAGAGGTCGCCACAGCCCAGAACCAAGGCGACCACCACCGACTCATCCTGGTCGCTGTCGATCCCAACGATCCCGCACAAGACGAACTACGCTATGTCAGGGGAACCCTCAACCACCTAGCAGCAGATCTCAGCACCCGGCGCTTCATGGAAAGCTGGTCCTACCACTGGAAGAAGGGCGGCGATCCTTCGTGACTGCACAACACAAAAGCCAACGGTTCTGCAAGGGTTCAACTCCTGACTTTACGCCTGCCTCGTTGATCGCGGCGCCGCGCTTTGGTAATATTGAGTTACTAGTACCGGCCCTCTACCCATCACATAGGCAAGGCCGGTCTTCTCATGTCACGGTGGACGCATGACCTATTCAAAACCATACTTAACCTATGCCCAACAGGTCACCCACCTCGAAACAAGAGGGCTATCGATACCTGACCAACTCAGTGCTATCGCCACACTACGTGCTGTCGGTTACTACAACTTCTCCGGCTACCTGTATTCGTATAGGATTCCGCATCCATCTGGTCAAGGTAGATCCAACCAAATAGCCCCAGGAACCACCTTTCCTCATGTTGTTGCCCTCATGCAGTTCGATCATCAATTACGCGACAGCCTGCTTTCAGGGATTCAGCAGATCGAGATCTCATTGCGTGCTCAGATCGCACACACTCTTGGCGCACACGACCCATTTGGTTATGTCAATCCAGCTAGTCTGGACCCTAATGCCATTCTGAAACAACAGACCCGCAACGGTATCACTCACAGCGCATTTGACTGGTTTGGCATCGAATACCAACGGCTTGAGCGACGTGTCTCAAACGAAGTATATGTGCGTCACAATCTAGATAAGTATGGTCCTCCTTTACCCATTTGGGTCGCATGTGAGTTCTTGGACTTCGGAGCTTCCGTCAATCTCTATCAACTTCTCACCTATGAGGACAGAGCTACTATCGCCGCTGAGGCCGGGCTCAAACAAGAGCGAACACTCCGCAGTTGGCTGACAACCTTGAATTATGTCCGGAATATCTGTGCTCACAATGCGCGGGTTTGGAACCGCAGTCTCATTCAACGCATTGCTCTGAGACCAAGTGATCTACCGCTAGAACTCAAGCCCCTAGCAACCGCTCCTCAAAACAAGATCTACCCTGTTTGCGCAATGACCGCCTACCTTCTCTCGAACCTCAATCCTGACACGGAATGGGGGCGTACAATAGCTGAGACCCTGCACGCCTTCCCGATTAGTTCACACCGATCAATGTCTGAAATGGGGGCACCTACCACATGGGCTTCCGAGCCCATCTGGAACAGGATCACACTGCCCGAGAAAGGCACACCATGACCACTCGTACAAAGAAACTCATCGAGGTCGGATTGCCGCTTGAGACAATCAACAGAGAGTCCGCACGGGAAAAGTCGATTCGGCATGGGCATCCTTCAACTCTGCATCTGTGGTGGGCGCGGCGTCCTTTAGCTACGGCACGAGCTGTTTTGTTTGCCCAGTTGGTCGATGATCCATCATCGCATCCTGATCGCTTCCCCACGGTCGAGGAACAGGATGCCGAGCGACTACGCTTGCATCAGATGATCGAAGCCTTGGTTGTCTGGGAGAACACAGCACCAGATTACGGCGGACTAGGAACTCTTACCGGCGTTGCTGTCGTACCGCGCGATCATGAAGGTCGAGAACTTCGGACCCGCAAAGCCCTCTGGGCCGCAGCGACAGAAGAGATTCGACGCTCAAACAATGGTGAACTACCTCCTGTCCTTGATCCCTTCGCCGGCGGCGGAACGATTCCTCTTGAAGCACAACGCCTTGGTCTAGAAGCACACGCCTCCGACCTCAACCCTGTTGCTGTACTCATCAATAAGGCGCTGATCGAGATCCCACCTAAGTTCGCTGGTCGTCCTCCCGTACACCCCGGAGCGGAAGAGCGACCTGTGTGGTACGGAGCTACAGGTCTAGCTGAGGATGTGCGCTACTACGGTCAGTGGATGCGCGATGAGGCATTCAAACGCATCGGGCATCTGTATCCGACTGTGAAGGACGACAACGGCGTTGAGCGTACGGTGATTGCTTGGATCTGGGCTCGAACTGTGAAGTCTCCTAACCCTGCGAACCCAATCCAAGTGCCATTAGTTCGGTCTTGGTGGTTGGGGAAGAAGAAGGGGAAGGAAGCATGGGTCAAGGCATCTGTTATTAATGGGCAGATTCATTATGAGGTCATGCATAATGCCGATGGTCCTACGGGGGATGCTGATGGGACTATTGGTCGTACTGGTGCCGTGTCGATTGCTGATGGAACTCCAATGACACTCGACTATATTCGTAGAGAAGGCAGAGCCAATCGAATGGAGGTTCACCTGATAGCTGTTGTCGCGGAGGGGACTAGGGAGCGTATCTATCTAGCGCCTCAAGCGGGCCAAGTTGTCGCCAGTCAGGTAGTGCAACCAGACATAGTTCCTGACGGTGCCCTGCCTCAAAACCCACGAGACTTCAAGACTCCAAATTATGGGATGACACGTTGGTCAGATCTATTCACAAACCGCCAACTTGTAGCAATGACTACCTTAAGCGATCTCGTTTCCGAGGCGCGAGAACAGGTTCTGGTTGATGCCCCATTATGTCGACAAGGTGAGGCTCATCAATATGCCGATGCTGTGGCTACATATCTCAGCCTAGGTGTGAGCAAGATGGCTGATATGAACAACTCTCTTGCGAGATGGAAGCAATCGATGGATCAACCCATTGCAATGTTTTCTCGACAAGCGATCCCAATGGTTTGGGACTTTGCAGAGGTGAACCCATTTGCCAGAGCAGCAGGCGATTTGGTTGTGTCACTAGGTGGAATCACAAGAGTCTTAGATCGTCTACCGGCTAGGCCATCGGCAATGGTTCGACTGAAAGATGCCAGCAACAGATCTTACTCTAATCTGGCTATTTCGACAGATCCCCCCTATTACGACAATATTGGTTATTCGGACCTCTCTGATTTCTTCTATGTCTGGCTACGCCGTTCACTGCAGCCGATCACTCCTGACGCTGTCTCAACAGTACTCACTCCCAAAGAGGATGAGTTGGTGGCAAATCCATACCGCCACGATGGGCGAGATGGAGCAGAGATGTTCTTTGTTGACGGGTTCAATCAGGTCTTTCACAGAATCCGACAGTCCTCAAATACTGCAGTGCCAATGACTGTGTATTACGCCTACAAACAGCAGGATTCTGATGTGAGCGGTGCGAGTTCCACCGGCTGGACGACTCTACTTAATGGCCTGATAGACACAGGATGGGAAATTACTGCCACATGGCCCGTACGAAGTGAACTCAGTAATCGGATGCTGGCGAGCGGAACGAATGCTCTAGCATCTTCAATCGTCTTAGCATGCCGCCCGCGCTCAGAGGATGCTCCAACCACCACGCGCCGCCAGTTCCTCTCAACCCTCAAGGCAGAACTCCCTGAGGCTCTACGTACCATGATGCAAGGAGCAGTGGCTCCTGTGGACTTGGCTCAAGCCGCCATAGGCCCAGGGATGTCAATCTTCTCTCGATATGGGTATGTTCGCGAGGCGGATGGTTCAACAATGTCCGTCCGCGACGCCCTTGTCCTCATCAACCAAACCCTAGACGAGGTCATGGATGAGCACGAATCGGAC
>WQYJ01000091.1 GCA_009781325.1 Propionibacteriaceae bacterium
CAGTTACCGTCTTGAGCGGTGCAGGCTTAACTCCGCCGATAGGTACGCATTTTGTGGGCTGGTCTGCCAATCAGAGCGCAGCTGACCCCGATCCGGCATTTGCTCCGGGTGCGGCGTTTACGATCACGCAGGCTGTTGTGTTGTTTGCGGTGTGGGCTGATGATGTCATAGTTAATGAGTTTGCTGTCAGCTATGACGCTAATGGTGGTACGGGCGACATGGTTGATCCAAACTCGCCGTATGCGGATGGTTCGGTGGCAACCGTGTTGGCTAACGGGTTCACCGCTGTGGCGGGGAAGCAGTTTGCAGGTTGGTCGACGGATCCCAACGCGACCGATCCCGATCCAGCCTTCGCCCCGGGAGCGACATTGACAATCACTGGTGACATAACCCTTTACGCGGTATGGATCAGCATTGATCAGTACGTTGCGCTCTATAACAATAATGGTGGTACCGGTGAGGTCTTTGATCCGGACTCGCCATACTTGCTCGGCAGCCTGGTGACCGTGTTGAGTGGTGCTGGGTTGACCGCGCCTATTGGTATGCATTTCGTCGGTTGGTCGACTAACCCGAATGCGACGGATCCTGATCCGGCTTTCACTCCAGGCTCGATATTCACGATCACTGGTCCAATCACGTTGTATGCGGTGTGGGCGGGTGATGCCATACTCAATGAGTTCGCTGTCAGCTATCACGCTAATGGTGGTACGGGCGACTTGGTTGATCCGGACTCGCCGTACTTGATCGGCAGCCTAGTAACCGTGTTGAGTGGTGCTGGGTTGACCGCACCTGTTGGTATGCATTTCGTCGGTTGGTCGACTAACCCGAATGCGACGGATCCTGATCCGGCTTTCACTCCAGGCTCGACATTCACGATCACTGGTCCAATCACGTTGTATGCGGTGTGGGCGAATAATCCCGGTCCGAGTGTCAAGACTGGTGGGAGCGTTATCAAAAACAGCATAGGCATCGAATCACGACTGTGGGCAGGTATCCCCTTAACCCTTGGATTCTTGCTGATCCTCCTTGCCCGCAGGCGTACGTGACAGGGGGTCCCCTTTGTCACGTTCTCGAGTCTCTCCCCGGTCATCCTGCCGCCAGGCAGGATCCCCGGCAGCCGACGTAGGGTCTGAGGATAGGGCTTTACTCAAGTCCATACGCTGGCTGCCGGGGGTCCTGCCTGGCGGCAGGATGACCGGTGGTCGGTGTAGGGTCTTGGATCAGTCGCGTCATCCCCCCCCTGTCACGTCCCATCCCGACGGCGTAGAATTGACCCATGAAGCGTGCCTTATTCAGCGTTGCGGCTGCGGTTATTGCTGGTATCTCCTTGTTGGCAGCGTCTCCTGCTCACGCTGAGGTAGTCGATGAGTTTGTTCTGTTCGATATTCAGGCTGTGGTGGATGAGAATGGCTTGTTCACTGTTACGCAGACGATGGATATCCAGTTCGCAAGTCCTAAGCATGGGATCTATGTGTGGTTCGTTACCCGGCAGGCAATGGACTCTAAACATGATCGGCTGCTCACGTACACGAACTTTAAGGTGACCTCACCTACTGGAGCCCCAACTGCCACCGATTTCTCGCGGGGCTTCGAGACAATCTCGGTACGCATCGGAGACCCGGATGTCACTGTGTCAGGTCTGCATACCTATGTCATTACCTACAATATTTCCGGAATCGTGAATCCTAATGTCGCCAGTTCGAACATGGATGAAATCTACTGGAATGCCATTCCCAGCGCCACGGAGAATCCAATCTCGAATGCCGCGGTGACTATTACAGGCCCTGCGGAGGTTTTAAAAACAGCATGTTATTACGGGAATGATTACCAGAACCCTTGTGATGGGCATAGCTTTGAAGACCATACTGCTTCCTTCTCCCAGGAATCGATCCCAGCCGGTTCCGGTCTAGCTGTAGCAGCAGGATGGGCAATCGGCACCTTCCCGGGAGCCACAGTCGACCCCGTGTCAACATCATCGCACCCCCTTTCTCTCGCAGACGGAGGGAAAGTGGCAGCCGCTATTGCGGGCGTGCTGACGATTGTGGCCGTCTGGGGAGTTCTCCGCATGAGACAAGCCGGGCGAGATGAGCAGTTCGCGAATGTGACTCCAGGAGAGCTTCCTCATCCAGGGCAAAAGGTCGAGACCAAGCGCGAGGAAATTACAGACGCAGCCGTTGCTTTCACGCCGCCGGTAGGAATCCCGCCGCGTCTAGTTGGAGTTATCGTACGTGAAAAGACCTCGGTCGATGATGTCACAGCCACCATCGTTGACCTCGCCGTACGAGGTTATCTCCATATGGAGCAAGGCAAAGGCAAGAAGTTTACACTGACCCGTTCAAGCGCGAGTTCGCTAGGGCTGAATCCTATCGACCGCAAGGTTTACTCCGGGCTGTTCGCCAAGAGTTTGGTCGTCACCAGGGCTCAATTGGCGAAAGAAGACTTCTATGAAACTTTCTCCGGGTTCCAGACCGCCATTAAGAATGAGTTCGAACTGCAGAATTGGTATAAGACGAACCCACGAACTATCACCAGTGCCTTCCAGGTGAGCGGCTTCCTGATTGCGCTGGTCGTCGCACCACTGATCTATTACATCGCCTCAACCCTGGCTATGGATGGAATCCTGGGTATCGGATGGATGATTGTTCCCGCAGTTGTCTTGGGTGTCGGAATGATGATCGTATCAAGACGAATGCCGGTACGAACTCCTATCGGCTCAGCCGTAGCAATCCAAGCCTTCGGATTCAAGAAATACCTCGAGACTGCTGAAGCAGACCAAATCAGTTGGGAGGAGGGCCAAGACATCTTCTCCGAATACCTGCCCTATGCCGTTGCCTTTGGATGCGCTCAGCGCTGGGCGACACTCTTTGAACAGTTGGTTGCCCAGGGTGTGGCCGTACCAACTCCCACATGGTATTCGGGACTGGGTCCCGATATCGGCTTCCCGAGAGTTTCCGGGATGGTGGGATCAATCGGAGGGATAGGGTCTGCCATGAATGACTCAGTACGCGCCCATACTGCTGCACAAGCTGCATCATCTGGTGGTTCCTCAGGTGGATCAGGCTTTAGCGGCGGGGGAGGCGGCGGAGGCGTCGGAGGAGGCGGCAGCGGAAGCTGGTGAACCAGTTGCCTACCGGTGGTAGTCTATGTCAGTGATCTTGGGTATTACCGCGCTCACTACTACGTCGTTGAGGGTTCGATGAAGACTGATCTTAAGAAAGGGGTACATCATGTACTGTAGCCAGTGCGGCTCCAGCTTCCCAGATGATCATGCCTCATGCCCGGCATGCAGTACTCCTGTTCCGAGGAAAAACCCCTGGTTGGACGCCTATCCTGTCCATGAGACAGATCCTGCTGGAAAGCCTTTGCCTTCCAATCCTTGGGCTATGTTTGCTCCGCTGGACTTCTCCATCAGCTCCCCAACCCCGATCACCCCACAGGACACACCACCGGCGCCTGCCGTACCTGCCGAGACTTATCCCACCGCAGAGGTTGTTCCTCCTGCGCCAGTACGGACGTCGCCGCTACTGGATGAAACACGGGTACGTCCGGTCCTGAATGAGGATTATGAGGACTTTTCCGGAAATGGGAAGAGTAATGGGAAGCATTCATCGCGCTCGGTTTTCGATGAGGACATTGATTTCTCCAAGAAGCAGCGTCAGGCAGCGCAGGCTGAAAAGGCCACCCCTGTTGTCGACCTCCAAGCCACGGCACCCATGCCTGCCCCGTACTTCGATGAACCTCCTGTGAGCAAGCCACCGGCATCCACCTGGCCGACGACTATTTCGTGGGAATCTGAAAAACCAGCTTCGCCTCCCGAATCCTTGTTTCGTCCCGCTTCGACTCGGGGAAGCCTGCTTCCCAGCAATGTGGTTCGCGACGAGGAGTTCAGTCTTCGGGAGCCGCTGCCGACGAGGTTCAACGGCGGATCGCCCATGGACGACTTGCGTATTGATGCAGATGAGATTCCCAGCTACCAGCGTGCTTCACTCGATGAGCCTCTCTTGGGTACGACAGGCGCCAGCCGATCGGTGCCTGGGGTGCATCAGCGTGCTCAGGAAGCCGTGTGGGAACCATCACCAAGCCGGGAAGATTCCTTGCGGCACTCCCAAGAAGACTCTTTCACTCGCACCCGGGAGGATTCCTTCACCCGCTCGCGCGAAGACTCCTTCACCCGGCCGCGCGAAGACAGACCTCGTGGTGGCGCGAACCCATCTGGGGTGATTGACAAGGATCACCCGACAAGGGATCATGACTCGGACACAACCTCGCGTGACCAAAGCTCCCTGATGTTCGTCTTGATAATCTTGATCGTGATGGTTGTCATCGCTGGATTGTCAGCCTTCTTCCTTCTCTACACGTAGAAATCACGGATTTCTGTTCGTGTAAGTTCTTAGGCAGAATGGAACCGTGATCCTTGCAGCAGCAGATGGTTCCTCGCTAGCCAACCCCGGTCCAAGCGGATGGGCGTGGTATATCGACGATGCCCATTGGGCTGCAGGAGGCTGGGTGCGGGCTACTAACAACATGGCCGAGCTGATGAGCGTACTGGATCTTCTGCGAGCCACCAAGGAAGTAGACGAGCATCTGCGGATTCTCTGCGACTCCCAGTATGTCATCAACTGTTGTACCCGATGGATGCCGACGTGGAAGAAGAGAGGCTGGCGTAAGACCGACAACAAGCCGGTTCTGAACCTCGATCTCCTCAAAGAACTCGATGAGGAACTAGCCGGGCGCAAGGTCAGCTTCCAGTGGGTACGCGGGCACTCAGGTCATCCGATGAATGAGAAAGCCGATGAATTGGCGCGTGCTGCGGCAACCGCCTACCAGATTGGCGCCCCGGTAGTGACCGGGCCGGGGTTCTCGAAGGCACCCATTGCTGTTGGAGATGAAGCCGAGAGTCCAGATTCACCGCAGATCGACTCCGAAGAAACTGCGTACGTCCCGGATGCCGAGCCAACTGATCATCAGCCTGAGTTGATCCGTCTTGACCTTCCAGCACCGGACGCTCCGATTCGGGTGCGGGATTCATCTGAGATCGTTGACCTGACAGAACTGACTCGGGAACTGATCTGCGATGAGACCCAGCTTGACCGCGAGCGGTTGGCGGAGTTGATGCATCCGGAATATGTGTCCCACCTTCCTGATGGCCTCATTCGTACGCGAGGATCCATCCTGGCACGACCTGCCGTACTGTCGGGCACTGTTCATATGGATGTCTACGGGGTGGATCGTTTGGGAGACGACGTTGTCTTGTTAAGATTCAAGATGACCAGGAATTCGCTTGACTATCTCTGTGTCATCGTCTGGCAGCGTGTGGGTGCGGCCTGGCAGGCCAGGTTTTTCCAGTACACCCAGATTGTTGCCTGAGAGGAAGGGTACCCGTGGTTTCTAAGTTGGCCAATCGGATCATCGTCGGTGGTCTGGCAGGTGTCCTGATCGCCAGTGGTGCTGGCTTGGGAGCTGCTTCGGTGGGAATGATTCCCGCTGCGCCGCTTGATGCTATCGATCCCGCGGCCTATGTTCTGCCGCTGCCGGATAGCGTCGACCCGGCTGCAGGATTGGATGGAGTCAACACTAAGGCAACCTCGGATGGGGACAAGATCGAAAAGGCCCTGGATTCCCTGTCGAGGGGCGGAATTGGGACGGTGTCGTACTCGGTGATGGATCTGACATCACGCCAGCTTGTCAGTGAACGCGGAAGTATCGTTGGGATTCCTGCCTCGTCATGGAAGGTGATAACCTCCATGGCAGTTCTCTCCGCGTACGGGTCGGAGCATCGTTTTTCGACGACAGTGGTGGCGTCCTCGGATGGGATAGTTCTGGTGGGCGGAGGAGATCCCTATCTGACAGAAGAGGGAAGGTTCCATTCGAAGCAGGCGAGAATCCAAGATCTCGCTGAAGAATGCGCCAAAGCACTGCTGAAGAGCGGAAAGACACTGGTCACCCTCGGCTACGATGACTCATTGTTCGCAGGCCCGGGGTGGCATCCGGACTGGCTTCCGGTCGACGTGATCGATGTCTCCCCGGTGGCTGCCCTGTCTGTGGACCCCAATGGAGGGATGTATTCAGACACTGCGTTGTCGGCCGCCCGTACTTTCAGAGACCTGCTTGTCGAACACGGTATCAACGTCGTGCAAGTACGCGCAGAGCGAGCTGCACAAGGCGGAACAGTGCTCGCATCTGTGGATTCACTCCCGCTTGGTTTGATCGTTCAGAGGGTTCTCGAAACCTCGGATAACTATGCTGCTGAAGTACTCTTCCGTCATGTGAGTGTGGGTGCCGGCGGGGACGGCTCCTCAGACGCTGCCGCCAAGGCGCTGCAGAATTATCTGGTGTCCAAGGAACTGTGGAACGACAAGATGATCGTCTCGGATGGATCGGGGCTGTCGCTGGTGACCAGGGTCTCACCTTATGTTCTCGCCAAGGCTATTCTGGTGGCCACCCAGGACCCAAAACTCGCCGATGTTCTCAAGGGACTGCCGGTCGCTGGGGTCGACGGTACGCTGAAGAATCGCTTCAATGATTCCGATGAAGCCAATGGCCGTGGCGTCGTACGCGCTAAGACAGGCACCCACGATTATGACCTGTCCTTGACCGGTTTCGTACAGACCTCGTCTGGCGCGGTGCTGGTGTTCTCCTTCATGGTCACCAATGTTACGTCGGTCTACAGGACGCAGGACTGGATTGACGAAGCGGCGTCCGCCATCGCAGCCACTGGGTAGGATGGCCCCATGGCCCGCCGTGCATTGACACCTGTTTGCCTGAAGCTTGTGCAGGCGCTCGAACGGGTTGTCCCGCAGGCGATGACTGGTATGAATGCTGATCGATGCCTCATCGGATTATCCGGCGGCGCCGACTCTCTTGCTCTGACCGCTGCTGCTGCGTGGGCGCGGGATCATCGTGACGGTCCTCTTTCTGGTGTGGAGCTTAGTGCCATGGTTGTGGATCATGGGCTTCAGCCAGATTCCTTGTCTGTCGCGCAGCACGCAGTTGAGCAGGCGAATGAGCGTGGGGTGGCTGCGGAACTTAAGCAAGTCAGCGTCAACGCCAACGGATGCGGGGTTGAAGCAGGAGCTCGTGAAGCGCGCTATGCCGCCTTGATGCACGACCCGCAGGCCTTGATCTTATTGGGTCACACTCTTGATGACCAGGCAGAAACCGTACTGCTGGGTATGGCAAGGGGATCGGGGACTCGCTCACTGTCGGGGATGCCTGCTCAGCGCGACAATATCCTGCGTCCCTTCCTGGGAGTCCGCCGTTGTGACACAGAGCAGGCGTGCAGGGATTGGGGTTTGACCTGGTGGGAGGATCCCACGAATAGTGATCCGGGGTTCACTAGGTCACGGTTGAGATCAGCCATGGGGGCTCTGGAGACCACCCTCGGGCCTGGCTTTGCTCCAGCCCTAGCTCGGACGGCTGACATGTGCCGAATGGATGCTGACTTGCTCGATTCTCTCACCGAGCTGGAGGGTGTTGATGTTACTGCGGAAGCGATTGCAGTGAAGTCTTTGAGTGCTGTACCGGCAACTCTTCGCCATCGTGTGATTCATCGTTGGCTGCAGACAGTCGGTGCAGACCAGGTAACGAGAGACCATGTCCTGGCCAGTGATGCCCTTATCACCGATTGGCACGGTCAAAAAGGGATCCATGTGCCAGGGGGAACAGTCACTCGTGAAGCTGGTCTGCTTCGACTGCTTGCCCGATAGGTAC
>WQYJ01000092.1 GCA_009781325.1 Propionibacteriaceae bacterium
AGATGAGGGTACGCACGCAGCTTCGCGGTGATGTCCATCACTTCCGATGGGTGTACTCCCATCTTGGTTGCTTCCCCCGAGGTATTCACTTCCACCAGGCAATCCAAGACCTGATCAGAATTCTCTTTCTCATAGTGGTTGTCAATCGCGGCTGCCAACCGCAGCGAATCCAGGGACTGCAGTTCAGAGATTACTCTGCAAGCAAGACCGACCTTATTCCGCTGGAGATGACCGATGAGAACCCAGGAAATCTCGGGGAGTTCTAAGGCTTTGGCTGCCAGTTCTTGGACACGATTCTCAGCAAAGCTGGTGTACCCCGCCGCCACAGCCTCACGTATCAATTCAACCCGATGGGTCTTGGAGACCGGCAAGATGCGTACGTCGTCGGGATCGCGCCCAGCAGCGCGGCAAGCTTGGTCAACTTGGGTGCGGAGTTGAGTAAGGTTGAAACTCACATCCCCGCTGGGCTGGGTCACGGCCACCTCGCGGCCAAAGACATCACTCCCACTAAGGCAACCAATCCCAAGAAGGCAGCATAACCGACAAATTGTTCGGTGATTTCCTGCTCTTCTCTTTCGTAGCCAATGGAGCGCGAGATGCCTTGATAGACCTCACGAAGCTGATCCAAAGACTCTGCTGTATAAGCCTTGCCTCCGGAAATACTGGCGATCTTGCGCAGTTCGTCCTTGTTCACCGGAACTGGATTCTTTTGCCCATTATCATCGATGATGTACCCACCAGCAGTGCCGTAGGCAATGGTGAAGATCGGGATCTGGCGGTCTCGGGCATCTTCAGCGGCCTTATCTGACTTCCGCCCTGTGTTTGTTTCCCCATCAGAAATCAAGACAACAGCAACCGGCGGCGGATCGTTGGGATGTTTAGGATCCGGTGGAATCAGCGCACAAGCATCCAAGGCCGCGTAGATACCTTCCCCAATCGCCGTGGAGGGAAGCAGTTCAAGTTCGTCAATTACTCGTTTGGCGGAAACCCTGTCGGAAGTCGGAGGTACGCGAAGGGTGGGTGTCGCTGCGAACGAAATAACTGAGATATTGAAGCCTGGAGGAAGGGAGTCGATGAACTCCTTGGCTCCATCTTGGGCTGCCTTGAGCCGTGTTGGCTTCACATCATCGG
Organism: Propionibacteriaceae bacterium; assembly: GCA_009781325.1. Taxonomy (GTDB): domain Bacteria; phylum Actinomycetota; class Actinomycetes; order Propionibacteriales; family Propionibacteriaceae; genus WQYJ01. The sequence continues at coordinate 1,132 of WQYJ01000092.1, forward strand.
CTCTCATGGACAGTGACACATCAATGACCAAGAAAATCGTGGCGCGATCCCTGGGGACATCAACGAACCCATTGGGTTGAGCAGCAGCCAGGGTCAACGCCGCCAGGCTAGAGACAGCCGCGATGACAGCAACATGACGCTTCCATGCTTTGCGTTTGGGGAATAAGACCTCCAAACCGCTTCGGTCAGTAACGACCTTCGAGCGTTTGGCTAGGTTCCAGATTAGGTAGAAACCGAGAAGTACCGGAACCGCTGTGAGGGCCCACAACCACCTGGGATGCATGAATCCGAGTTCTAATAAAATCATCTGAATTTCACTCCCATCATTACTGCTCCAACCGCTGCCACCAAAGCAAGCATCAGACCATACGAGGCGATGCGGGCAGTGATCTCTTTCTTGACTTCGACCCACCCCAGCGATGACTTAATTTTCCCATACGCACCCTTGAGTTGGCCGATGTTGTCGGCGGAGAAGAAATCTCCGTTTGTCATCTGTGCGATCTCTTTCATCAGATCCGGATTGGGCGGAACATGGAAACGCTCATCATCAAGATCAACGTAGCCGTTTTCCGTACCGAAAGCGATGGTGAAGATCGGGATCTCTTTCTCTTTAGCTTCGAGGGCTGTTTGAAGTGGTGCTTGGCCGGTGTTGTTATCACCGTCGGATAACAGCACGATCATGCCTGGGGCTACAGAGCCATCATCTCCCCTCGGGGCGAGATCGATCGCTGTCAAGGCTGCCATGATTGCATCGCCGACGGCCGAGGATTCCTCGACGGAGAGTACATCGATGGCCCGTGCCACCGCAGAATGGTCCTGGGTGGGCGGCAAACGCAGTGCAGAGTGACCAGACATCGACACCAAAGCAACATTGAAACCATCGGGAAGGTCATTGACAAAGTCGATGGCAGCTTGCTTAGCAGCAGCCATACGACTGGGCGGTACATCGGTGGCTGTCATGGAATAGGACACGTCAATGATCATCACCACCGTTGCCCGCTCCTGAGGAACATAATCTGTTCCGATGGGGCGTCCCCATGCCGTGCCAAGGAAGGCTAAGGAGAGGACCGATAATGCCACGATCACGTGACGAAGCCACTGAGACTGCTTAGGGAGCACTTCACCCAAGACAGTGGTGTTGGTATACCTCATCCCCTGCTTGGCTTTCATGCGTACGATGATGATGTAGACCACCAGCAGAATAGGGATGATGATCAGCGAATACAACCGCAATGGGTTGTCATACTGGCAGAAGGGGAATGTCATCGACTCACCCCCTGGGGCGGCATATGCAGCTCCGCAGCGATGCGGCGATAGGCCAGGACGAATCTTGCGATGTCTTGGACCCAATCCCGGTCTGTTCTCAGTTGGATATGAGCTGCACCAGAGCGTCTGATTCCGATGCGAATTCGTTCACGTTGGGCCCTGGTTGCCGCATTCAGACGCGCCCGGGCCGCTGCGTCGGAGGTGTCAACGTACCTATTGAAGGCAGTTTCCGGATCGCGGATGAGGATCTCACCTAGGTCAGGGAATTCCAGTTCGCGCCTGTCGATAACCTCGACACAGATCACCTGGTTTCGTACTGACAGTTTTCTCAAGGGTCGTTCCCAGCACACCTCGACATTGGGATCGAGTTCATTGTCTCCGGTTGTCAGGAAGTCCGACACCACGATCCTCAGGCCTCGCCTGCGCTGAGTACGCGACATCTGATCGATACCGGCTGCGAGGTCCAGGGGGCCAGTTGTGTTATCAGGGACGATGGGTGCTGTCAGCATCCGGCGCAACAGACCATACAAAGCCATGCGCCCAGACCTAGCAGGGATGCGCTTGATTGTGGAAGGATCCATGATCAGCCCACCGAACCGATCGCCGACCTTCTGGGAAAGAAAGCCCATGGTTGCGATAGCTGCGATCCCCAAGTCACGCTTGGTCACTCCGCCGGTCCCCCAGTTCATTGACGGGGTGACATCCAGCAAGGCCCAGACTTCAAGCTCACGGTCTGCGATAGTGTCGCGGACGTGAGGTACGGTCGTACGTGCTGTGACAGCCCAGTCCATACGCCGAATGTCATCTTGGCCTGGAACATAAACCCGGGCGTCACTAGTGTCAGAGCCAGGACCTGGAACCAAGCCCAGGTGATCTCCCTGGAGAAAGCCTTCGAGCCTGCGTACGACTGTCAGCTCCAGCCTCTTGAGTGCTGCTTCGGGAGCAAGCTTATTCAGAGGCAGGGTTGCACCGGCTGGCTCATGAAGTACTGTCGCGGCAGCCGAGGTGAAGTCGACGGGTGGGGCGAAGTTAACGGAGGCCATTAGCGCCTCGGTGGCATGGGTGCGCCTTGCTGCTGATTCCACACTGGAGTAGGCGGCGGCACCATGGCAACGATGCGTTCGACCACCTGTGCCGGTTGGATGTTATCGGCAAGCGCGTCGAAGGTCAGCAGCACACGATGGGCCATCACATCTTTGGCGACAGCTTGAACATCGGTGGGCAGAACGTAGTCACGTCCATGGATCAATGCCAGGGCTCTCGATGCGGCGACCAAACCGAGGGTTGCACGCGAGGAGCATCCGATGGAAATAACACTCTCCAGATCCGGCATCCCAAAGTCTGCTGGATTTCTGGATGCTAGAACTAGGCGAACGATGTATTCAGCAACGAGATTATGGACGAAGATCGACGAGGCCTTGTCCTGAAGCTGGCGTACGATTTCAGTGTTGAGAACAGGGTTGGGCGACGGAGCCTTTACACTCATTCTGCGAAGAATTTCAAATTCCTCATTGCCGCGAGGGTAATCCACATCCACCTTCAACAGGAAGCGGTCGCGCTGGGCTTCAGGCAGCGGATAGACACCCTCGGATTCGATGGGGTTCTGTGTGGCGATGACGATGAAGGGGTCTGGTGCCGGGTAGGTGCGCCCGCCAATAGAGACTTGCTTTTCAGCCATGATTTCCAGCATGGCGGACTGGACCTTGGCTGGGGCTCGGTTGATTTCGTCAGCGAGGACGAAGTTCACAAAGACTGGCCCCAGTTGGATGTCGAAGGTCTCCTTGGATGCCGAGTAGATTCTCGTACCGACGATGTCGGATGGCACGAGGTCGGGGGTGAACTGGATACGTGCAAAGTCACCGCCCACAACGGTGGCGAAGGAGCGTACTGCCAGAGTCTTAGCTGTACCGGGGACGCCCTCAAGCAGGCAGTGCCCTTTGGCAAGCAGAGCAACCATCAATTGTTCAACCATGTGCTCCTGGCCGACAATGACACGCTGCACCTGAGCAATGGCATCGGCAAGTATCTTCGATGCGGCTTGGGCAGACTGCTGCGCCGGCTCAATGGGTGATGAAGTCACAAATCCTCCTCGAAGTCGACTCGCGTACCTTTCAACGATACCGTCTCTGGACCCAAAATACCGTATTTATCTCTGAGAATGGGCATGGTTTCATTGTAAATAGGGCAAACTAGAATCTGTGGTAAGTATCAATTGACTGATAGGGTCAGTTATTCACACCGCTTGCAAGTGAGATTTCACATCGATGTGGTCGTGCAAACGCACGGGAAAGGGCCGAGAAATCAAGCAATGATGAGTACGCCAAATCCGGATAACCCTGCGGGAGTCCCATCTCAATCACCCAGCGGGGTTGATCGCATCCCATCTGGTGTCCCCACCTATCCGCTGCATCCGGTCGACCCAGCCAAGATCGGTGACTTCTGGCCATCGGCGCGCCTGCTGGCCACGACGTCCGGGGTTGCCTACCTCGCCTATGAGGACAATGCCGAGAATCCGGTGATGGTGATTATGCTGAGCCAGGGTGCCGCTGAGGACCCGGCAGCCCGAGACCGCCTCGCCGGGCAAGTAGAGCGCATGGACATCGACACCGTGATCGCCCGCGGCGGACTTGACCAGGACCTAGGTTCGTACGGCTCAAAGTTCCGCAGTGAAGATGATGATCCGCAAGGTGTCGATTCTGTCCCGCAGTCTCCCTGGGTCGCACTCGCCTTCGATCAGTCTACGCGTGCAATTGATGAAGCCCGGAGGGTTCTGGCTGAAATCGATCTGAGTAACTATCCCGCCCAAGGTACTGTTTCTGGACCCAACTACAAACTGCACTGGTCGGATCGTTTCGCTCCCGGGTCAACCCGAGTATGGCCTCTCCCCTGGCCTGGCCGACGTGACCGCGGCGGCCGGTTAACGATCCTGGCCTCGTGGCTCCTGATGCTGCTTATCGCTGCTTTGGCAGTTTTGATCATGATCCTGCTCTTCTCCCAAGCCCCAGAAACACCACCGGAGGATCCCATCTCCTGCACCATACCAACAGAGGCCACCACCCCCTCTGATGGAGGAAGCGGCGGAACCCCCACCGCAACCACCACCGAAGGAGGCGGAGGACCTTCCACCCCCTCGAAGATGTAAGATAGTGGCTTTGGGGCTGTAGCTCAGCTGGTTAGAGCAGAGGACTCATAATCCTCCGGTCCGGGGTTCGAGCCCCCGCGGCCCCACAATACCCAGCAACGGGCGTAATCCATCGTCAAAGCGACGACAAACTACGCCGACTAACTAAAACGTGCCACGGGGCCAGGGCCCTCGGCATGTTTCGGTAGTTAGTGGCTGGGTCTGTCGTTGGAATAGTCTGGGTTTGTGGAAAACAGTGTTACCAAGACCCTGATCATTATTCGTCATGCTAAGTCTGATTGGAGTACGGGAGCTGCTGACTTTGAGCGACCGCTGCTTGCCCGTGGGGGCAGGGATGCTTATGCCGTTGGATCTGTCCTTGCGCCCTATGACATCGATCTCGTCTGGTGTTCGGCAGCGGTGCGTGCGAGGCAAACCTGGGAAGAAGCTTGTGCAGGTGGCGCGCTGGCTCACAGAGTTGAGTATCGCGAGTCACTCTATGGCACCTCACCAGACCTGATTGCTTTGGGTATGAGAACTCTCGATGAGTCAGTGTCGACTCTCGCGCTGGTCAATCATGAGCCCACGGTCTCTGGCTTAGTTGGCATGCTTGCCCAACCCTCAATCCTCGCGTCTGAAGTTGCCTATCACTTCCCTACTGCCGGGGTGGCAATCCTCACCATGAGCGGGCCCTGGCAGACCTTGCAGGCCCACGACATGACTCTGGTCAGTTTCCAAAAAGTACGGGCAAAGACCGGCTGATCAGTGTCTGACAGGGCTGGTCCTAGGTGCAGGAAATTCTTTCAATGCGGTAAATGCTCCACGGATTGACCGGCGCGAGTCTGACCAACCAAAGCTGATCGTCCATCTGGTAGAGCTCCAGTAAGGGTTCATCCTCAAAATAGGCAACACCCACGCGCAGACGCTCGGAGAAGCCGGACAGATTCGGCAGCCAAGTAACAAAGGACTGCGGCGCAGACGAGAACACATCTTCATCAACAGGTGTTCTCTCAAATTCCAGACCGTAAGTGATCACCTCGGAAGATTCCAAAGAGCCCGCCACTAATGAGTCTTGAGTGATCGAGTAGACAAACGGCGCACCGAAGGGGATATAGGAGCTAAGCGGGCTGGTATAGATATTCTCGGCAAATTGGTAACTGCCGACGAGTCCCTGACCTGGATACTCAGGATCTGGGCAAGGTTGGACATCGCCATAGTACGACACTGCGTATCCTGGATGGATACCAATAATGGAAAAACCATGTGAGAACCAACCAGGTTCTGATGATTCTGTCAGGAGATCCTCATCCTGATGTGCCCCGTTGATTTCGATTGGATACACAGTCTCGCATAGCATCCCACCATCTTCCGTGGAAGTGCAGACTACGTCCGTGGGCATCAATTCGGGGAGACACATCGTCACCCAGCTCAAACCACCATCAACCGGAATCAGTTGGCACTTGACATCGGAAAACTCTGCAATCTGCCAGTCGGGAGCCTCAGGTCGAACGCTAATCTCAACACCGGCAACAGACAGGCACATGATGAGAAAGATGGCACTGAAGGCATAGAACACAGTCCGAAAGCGACCATTCATGCCTTCCCTCCTTAGGTGGTGAGTACCCTTGCCACAGCCTCCTGTAGTCCCCGAGCCGTAGATCCAGAATACAGGACCTCCCGGCTAACTGAGGGAACAATGACAGCATCTGTGGTGGAGAACAACGCTTCTACCCCCGAGATGGTCCCTCCCTGGGCTCCGATTCCGGGAACCAGAATCGATCCGCAGTACGAGGAAATGTCCACCCCGAGCGAGTCGTGGGTCCCACCAATCACCAACCCGACCGCATTGACTCCAGTCGAGGTATTTCTGGCACCTGCTTGGTCGACGATCGATTGGGCAACGCTTGTGCCCTGCGCATCCGCGAACTGTACTTCTCCACCCTCAGGGTTGGAGGTACGCGCCAAGACGTAGACTCCCCTGCCGTTAGCCTCAGCTAATTCGATGGCTGGAAGAAGTGAACCAAATCCTAAGTAGGGGCTCACTGTAATCGCATCAACACTGAGCGGACCATCGCTGAGGTAGGCCTGGGCATAGGCGCCCATGGTGGAACCAATGTCTCCACG